>JAAZHD010000034.1 GCA_012510895.1 Clostridiales bacterium | reverse complement strand
GGCAGCACTATCACATCCGTCATATCGGCATTTATCTGAGCGAGGCAGGAAAACCGTGTCAATGTAGGCGCATTCAAACCGATTTCACGGGCTGCAGCGTAAAGGTGGCATTGATTTGCCTCGCTGATATTATAATACATGGTCCAGCCATGCACATCTTCAAATTCAGGATCTATGCGCTCGTCCCTGTCCGGATAATCAGTTATAAAAACCATTGCTTTAAGAGGTTTGGCCGGCTTATGCTCAAGCAGACCCTTCCACCTGATAAGAAATTCAGGCAGTGTTTTTTGCGGATTCGGATCTGCAAACATGGCGCCATAGGACCGCCAGTAGTCAAAACCCTTCTCGTTCAGAACCGGTGTTGCAAATGCATACTCAAGAATCTGGGTGGACTGGAAATATGGAGGCATCCAATACTTCCCATACGGCGGATTTGCGTAGCCTACCAGACCGTCAGGACAGCCGCCCCGTGAACCGCGGTAGAGTTCAGGAGTCAGGTTAAGGTTTGGGCACCACAGCCTTAAAGCCGCTGCTGCAAGTGCGCCTCTGTGAGTCGGATAAGAACAGGAATAAGGATAATCCTCAAACTGCGCAACACCGCTGCTTACCTCCCGCGCAAATTCTTCACCGGGCTCGTATCCATACCAGATTAAAGTATGGTGGGTAGCTATAGGCATAGCATAAATGGGATAGGGACTGTAGCCTGAAAATTTAACATTGGGATTTATAGCCCTTATTTCATCAAAGGTTTCCTTTGTCTTAACAATATTCTTTTTTGCAAACCAGCGGAGCCAGTCGGCACAGCAGGTTTTAAGGAACAGCCGGTACTTTTCCCGATTAAAATCTTTCGTGATATCCGGTAGTTTCTCAGAAAATTCCGGCCGTTTAGACAAATATTCGTCCACGAGCTTCAACATTACAGCATTGTTATAGGTCTCGTATTTAAACATATCATAGCGGCTTATTCCCATGTTCCTGCTGGTAGTGTCGGGCGTAATTTTACGGCGGCTGTACTCCACATGTGAAGCGTTCTTTACAGCCTCTGTCCAGTGAGACCAGTGGGGATACTGTACCTCACGCCCGCTTAAGCCGCAAAGCCATTCTCGCCGATAAAGCCTGAACAACCGCCATATTTGAAGCTTTGTACCTGCATCAGCATACATGGTTCCGGCCATGGAATAATAATGAATTGCATTATAGCTCCTTAGCGGTGAAAGAAAATCCAATACATCATGCTCCAGATAGCGCATCTCATTGCATTTGGAATAAAGATAAGGCAGACCTGATGCTTTCTGCGGTGAATGAGTCTCATCATCGTCAAAAACCTCGAAAGCCGCACGTTCAGTGCGAACCGGTTCCGCCCCCGACCAGATTTCGAATGCAACATGATATACACCAAGAGAAAGCGGTTCACCGGTAACTCGGAAAATGGAGCGGTACAAGCCAAGTTTCGGAAAATCGCTTTCACACGGCACAGCGACGGGTGTCAAATCGGTTAATTTAGTAAAATACGCATCCTCAAGCCAGGCTTTGACATTGTATGATGCTTCAAAAGGAGTACGGATAACAAGGTCAAAGCGGATCTGTTCATCATCAAAAAAGTAATGATTATTAACAGCATGGAGAACTGCATCTTCATAGCGGGGAATGTCTTTAGGGATCATGGAAACTATCTTTTTATCCGCCCCACTGTTTATAGTTACAGACAGACTTTCAAGGGATTCACCCATATAAATCAGATTTCCGTTTAAATCATATACGTATTCTGTTGGACCGCCTGAAACTGTCTGGAAATTGCGTGATTCCGCAAATGTATATCCGAAGATGATATAAGGATCTTCAGGCAGCTCATCTATATAAGCCGTTAATGGAATCGGCAGATCCGCACATTCAAAATATTCTTTTAGAAAATCCCAGTGCACATTTATATCCAATATGCTCAGAACCCCGGTATGCAGGAATATCTTTATATTTGTTTTTGCATCAGCAAGGCGTATATACGGTTCTGTGAAGCTGTCCATACCCACCAGATACTGTCCGTTAAGTTTAGGCAGCAGGGGACGGTCGCTGAGCCCTCCATCGAAATCATAATGGACTATATGTTTTCCGTTTTCATAACGAAGAACAGAGATGCCGAAGCGATAAGGCAGCTGTCCTCCGTTGTATGGGGGTATTTCCATCACCCGGCGGGGGATTATTTCTTCATAAGCCGGTATTTCATCTGAAACAATTGATACATAACGGAAAACAACCTCACCTATAAATGCGCTCCGCGATAAACCTAAACTGCCCCGGAGAGACTCATCAAAAACCTTTGCAAAAATGAATGAATGTCCTGCATAAGAGCCGGACAGGCAGTCTTCAGACAATTTCACACGCACATCTTCATATTCACCGCATTTAATCTCAACACCAGGAATATGAATGGAATAAACTTCTCCGGTACGAAAGCCTTTTACTTTTTCCAGAACAACTGTCAATTCCTTTTCCGGTGCAAAGTATTTAAAACTCAGCTGATATCCTGTACGCTTTATTTCATTATAAGCAAAAATCAGACTCCACTGGTACGGACCGCCGGAATCCATAAACTTGGGAAAGAAAGCAAAAGAAAGTTCCGCCGCAAACTCATTGAGCTCCGGTGTCGCAAAGATATATTTGTTTCCCGGACACTGGATGGAAAATCCCCGTGAATCGACAGCCCCATTTATATGGGGGAGTGCACTGGAACGCTCTGCTGTCAAGGAATAAGGCCGGTTAAGTTCATCGCATACCATAAAATTGTCGTGAAAACGATACATAGTTTTCCATTTTCCTTTTTCTTCTTCTCTGTAGGATTTAATGGCTTCGGCAACCAACTTTATAAGCCTTTTATTTTACTGACTGCTTTTGCATATCCCTTTTCCATATAGATTAAGTCACAGGCTGTCCAAAGTAAGTTAATGCCTTTGCCATACCAATACTCGGCATCCTTCTCATCATTGCAGTAAATTCCGCAGGATTTCCCTTTGCTGTCACAGATCTTTATTATCTCTTCAATCTGCTCCATAATGTCACTGCTTCTTAATTCCAATGGAGTGTTAACCATAATTGACAAATCATACGGCCCTATAATAACGCCGGCTATGTCATCGCCGTATTTTTCAAGCATTTGGGGCAGGGTTTCGACACCCTTGGGGGATTCTATCTGAATAAACAAAAGACGGTTATGATTGATATCATCAAATGTCTCATTTTTTCTGAAAACCGGTCCGCCTGCAAAGCCCTTTTTGCCGTAAGGGTGAAAGCGCAGCGCTTCCACAGCCGTTTTAACCTGTTCCAGGGATTCAGTGCGGGGCAGCATAATGCCATCAGCTCCAAAATCCACCGGTTTAGCTATCAGGTGGTAGAGGGAATCCTGCACTCTTACAACAGTGGTTATGTCCATTAAACGGCAGAGGTTAAACAGTGACACTGCCAATTCAGTATTAAATGGGCCGTGCTCAAAATCAAAAACAATGAAATCAGGTTCCTGCGACGCCAATACCGATAAACCATTATGGAGCGGTATTGACATGGTTACACCGAAAATTTTTTCCCGCTTTTTCAGCTTATCTTTTAAGAGATCAAGACGATTCAATTTCTATCCCTTCTTTCCGCAGTTGGTCGCGGACATCGCGTTCCAACCTGTCTATTGTCTGCTTTATATACCAGGCTCCCCGCTCTGCGTTGGCATTTCTGGGATCACCTACCACTCCTGTATCCGAAAGGGCGGTAACTCCCTGTTCAAAAAACTTATTTAGGGTTTTTTCATCCAGTTTCCCGACAAAACCCTGCTTTGCCTGGCTCATTCTTGCGTACCGGGGTGCCAGATGCAGCATTTCTGAGGTTTCCCTGTCATCAGCATGTCCCCCGCAGGCTCCCATCGGAAGGCCGGCCAGCTTTGTAATATGTTCCAGTTCATCAATTGTCGGCACTTCCACAGTCGCAATAATAGTTGTATCCTTAAATTTCCTTCTGAGCTCAGGCACCAGTTTCAGAATTGTCTGTGTATTGCCTCCATGGGCCGACATCAGGATTATGATTTTAAAACCATGACGGACATAAGACGTAATATAATCTTCTATAAGTGCGGCAAAGGTTTCAGGCCTCAAGGTCAGAGTGCCAGGAAATGACATGTGATGGGATGAGAGTCCGGGCCGGATAACCGGGGCCACCAGGGCATTACCAAGCTTTAGCGCCAGCGCATATGCAGCATTTGCACCAAGCAGCGCATCAGTGATTAAGGTCAGGTGGGGGCCATGCTGCTCTATTGAGGCTGCCGGTATAATAACAATACGCATGCCCTTATCCAGGGCTTCCCTGACTTCCGGCCAGGTCATTTCTTCAAGTATTATCCTCTTTTTTTCGGACATTCATATTACACTTCCTTTATTTAAACATTGTCCAGCTTATATGTTCCCACAGCATTCTGTGACATAACCTTTTCTATGCTTTCCGACGACTTGACTCTTAAGAATTCTTCCACAAGCTCAACTGCATACCTGTATTCTCCTTTAAGTTCCAGTACAGGCCAATCTGAGCCGAAAATCAAACGATCCTCTCCAAAATACTTCCAGTTGGCCTCCAGGACCGGCAGATAGTAATCCAGGCTGACAGGTGCGGGAACATCTTTGGAAAGACAGATTATGGCAGACAATTTCATAAACACATTATCGAAGGATGACATTTCTTTTAGAAATTCAGTATAATTCTCGGGGACTTCCCTACCGTTAATTTCTATACAGCCCAGATGATCGATTACAAACCGGACATCCGGATTTTCAGATACAAGGCCGGTTAATTGTGAAAGTTCATAATATCTGCCGTGAAGTTCAACTATATTTGCCTTTTTACCTGAAAGGTAAGCAATATTATTTCTTGCCTCATTTGTGCAGCCTTTTGAGCTGCTGAACCTATACCTTAAGCCCCGAAACTTGGAGTACCGGGCAAACTCATCGTAGATTCCTTTAAACTCAGGAGAATCAGGGTCTATATACGCAATATAAGCCAGGACTGCTTCTTCATCTTTAAGCGTCTCCAGCATATACAAATTATTTTCTTCTTCAACTGCACATTCGACAACAACCGCCCTGGTTACGCCTTGTTTTTCTGCTGCTTCCAGGAAATCAGCCGCAGAAACCTTTCTGTAAAGAGCTGACCCCGGCTGGGGCCAACTCAGGTTTTGGGCAGGGTCATACAAATGAATATGGGTATCTATTTTCATCTGTTCTCCCCTTCCTTATTTTCATGTTTCTTGTAAACCGTTTCAGGAATGCTTTCACAATACATTTAATATTTATACAAAAGGATCCGTTAAGACAGGCTGATAAGCATACCTCTTAAGCTCAACAACTATTGTGATAATGCAGCGGGGATGAAGAGTCAGCGACAGCCATTTTCCGTCGATATTATGACGTTCTCCGTTAAGGTAAAAAGCACGCAGTTCATGCTCGGCATATGCCCCTCCCTGTACTATGATTTCGCGTATATCCTTATCCGAAAGGTTGCACAGGGTAAGTTCAGCCCTGCTTAAACCTGTTTCGGAATCATAGCTTTGTTTTCCTACCAGAACCGCCACATCCTCAGGCAGGCCGGGGCGTTTTCTCTGCCCGTCGAAATGACGGAAAGCCGCCGCAAACAAACCGCCGTTATAAATAGGCATTACTGATCCCATGGTCAGGCTAACCATGGCTTCAGCCGACAGGGGAGTGCGGTACAAAAGATATGTCTGATGATAGGAATGGGCTACGGATTGGTGGAATTTAAGCCCCCATTTGTCATGTAGTTCTTTGGTGATGAGCTCAAGCTGCTTCCATTCTTCTTCCGTGCCCGGACGGTATCCGTACGGCGCAGGTTTTCCTGCCCGTTCTCCGTCCAGAATCTCCTGCTGTTTATGATAAAGGTCAATTGAGTGTTCCAGAATATCAACAGGAAAATCAGGATATTTACCCATTTGATATGCAATAAATGCAGTATCCTGACCGCCCTTGTATTTTTTACTTATTGCACGGGGCGTAACTTCATGAAGATATTCGGGGATAATCCGCAGAGCTAACTCTGCATCAGAATCTGAGAATGTCGATGTGAAAATATGTCCCAGGTGAGCAGGATTCCCTTTTCCGAATTCATAAAAACCGTTAATCTGCTTGAAGCGCACCATGCCAGGCTCCTTGGTTACCCGGTCCGGACGGGTCATGGGAGTATCCTCCGGTGCATAGTACTCTATAATTGACCCATGCTCCGCATATTTGTGGGGGAATAAAATCTCTCCGTATTTGCCTGTTATTCCGTAGTTATCAACCAGGTATTTATACAGGTCACGGGCCCAGTCGAGCGCCTTCGGATTTCCATTGAGCAATCTTTCATTTTCCCCGCCGATGATCAGGGCATCTTCTATAAAGTAGTAGCCATGTGGATGTGTCCAGCCATAGGTGCCGCCATAGAAACGTCCATGCATGGTTTCACCCACAATGCCGTGAGGTCCGCAGTTATCGGGAACCAGGCCGTCCATGCCGGATGCACGATACCGCCAGGCTGAAACAAAGTTCAGAACAATATCCTTATATCGATTAGAACCGGTGTACATATATGCCTTCATGGCTAACGAGGTAGACATGAGATTTGTGATGGTGTCAGCATGTTTCAGGCGTTTGCCGTATATAATTCCGTACAGTTTTGCGTTTTCAGGTTTCTTTAAATCGAGAAGCGTGGTTACTCCGGGGACATCATAAAAAGCCAAACCGTATGTGTCCATCCAGGTTGCGTAATAATATGGTTGGCCGAAGCGTTCAAATGCAGGTCCGTTAGAACCAAATTCTGAGGTCTTAAATACGCAGTAGTAGGGATCATAATTGCTCTCAAATCCCGCAGGATTTTCACCGATCAGATATTCAGCAAAACGCAGGACCCGATCCCGGGTTTTTGCATTATGGGGATCTGCCAGGGCCTAGTAATACAGAAACATGGATCCTTCAGCAATATGCATCCAGTTGTTTTCCGGGTACCATTCGTCCACAAGCATTGTGTCCCGGCCGGTCTTTTTCACAATCTCGGAATCGCTGCCGATGCTCAGGCGTTTATACCTGGAAAACTGCCTGGTTAAAGCATCATACTGGCGATGAGAATACTCGAGCAGATGGTCTCCGCCGCCTAGCAGATACATCAACGGAAAGCTTGAGAAGCCTTCAAATGCGTTATCCACGTTGCTTTGGAAGTCAGGCACGCTTTCAGGCCAAATGATTTCACCTTCAGGAGTAAGATAATCAGCAAGCATGTCCGGTGCCCGGTTTGCAAGTTCCAAATATTCCCGCTCCAGGATTGCCCATCTGGGAATTTCACTGCATGGGCTGTTAAATGTAAAACGTGTAATTTTTTTACTCAATATAAACACCTCTATCTGGCTTAAGATATGACAGCTGCCCCGGCGTCAGATCTATGTCCAGACTGCCGAGGCAGTCAATCAACTGTTCCGGGGTTCTGGGACCTATGATGGGAAAAACAGGGAATCCATAAGGCTGGGACAAGAGCCATGCAATCTGCAGCTGAGCACCGGTATACCCTGTTTCAGATGCCAGAGCTGCCAGCCGCCTGGCTATCTCCATATTATAAGGTGTTAAATAGGCAGTTCTGCCATATTGGGATAATCTTTCAATGCCGTCTTCTTCCATCATCTTTGTCAGTGCGCCTGCCGCCAGGGGAGAATAGGCACCAACCGCCATCTGAGTTTTCCGGTGATAAGCCGCAAAGGATTCATCAAGCCATTTGGTCGACCTGTCTTTATTTGGAATGCTGCGTCTAGCAAGATTCATTTCAATTTCATTCATGCAAAAGCCTTTGTACCCTTTCTTTTTTGCTATGGAATCAGCTTCCGTCATGCGTTCCACCGACCAGTTGGAACATCCGTAGTATAGTATCTTGCCGGCCTGCCGTATCTCTTCCATGGTGTCAAGAATCGATTCCACCGGAATGTCCGGATCATCAATATGAAGCAGGGCAAATTCAATATAATCGTATCCTATGCGGGACAGGGTTTCATTAATATCTTCATGCAGTTCATGAGGTCTCATGGCTCTGGAATTGGGCTTTGTAAGATCTTCTCCGATTTTCGATGTGATAACCATTTCATCCCTGACACCTCGTGAGCGCATCCAGCGTCCTATGGTCTGCTCGGAAAGCCCTCTTCCGTATTCATGGGCAGTATTCAAAAAACGGCCGCCGCGTTCATAATATATATCAAGGAGGTAGAATGAATCAGATTCACTTTCGCGGGAGCCGTAATAAGCGCAGCCAAGACAAAGACATGATACAGGAAAGGAAACACCAGGAAGCTGTATCTTTGTCATAGGTATCCTCCTCAGTATGGTAAATATGACATGCTGCAGTATAGATATGCTTATATTTCTTCAATAAACCTATAAAATAATCCAGATACAATGAATAGGACAGCCAGAATAAATGCGATAGACAAACAGCAAAAGTGATAGTGATAGTTACAATACCCCTTCCAGTTGCAGCAGATACCGTTTTATGTCCAGACCTCCCCCATAGCCCACCAGTTTTCCGTCTGAACCAATAACACGGTCGCAGGGAATGATAATACCTACCCGGTTTCTATTATTAGCTATCCCAACTGCCCGGCAAGCTTTTTCATTTCCTATCTGCTTGGCGATATCCTTGTAAGACCTCACCTGTCCGTATGGAATAGTTAGCAGGGCTTTCCATACCTTCTGCTGAAAGGAAGTGCCTTCAAAGGCAAGGGAAAGATCGAAGATTTTCCTGCTGCCGCTGAAATACTCCATAAGCTGTTTATAAGCAGATTTTAACAGTTCAGTTTCATTTATTATATATTCCGTGAGGGGAGAATCCTCCCCAAAAAATAAATCGGTAATTGCCCTTCCATTATCGGCCAGGCCGATTTTTCCTACAGGAGTTTCATAAAAGTATAAATTCTTGGTCATTTAAATATTTTCATCCTTTTTAATGCTTTTACCATATGATAATTTAATGAAACAAATACAAAAAAAGTGGAGGCTGCTATCATAAAGATACCAGCCTTTTTCCATCACTGCTTGTCCAGCCAGCTCCTTAGGACTTCTGCATCCTTTAAAAACTGCTCAGGTGAATTATCCTTCACAAATTCCAGCAGCAGATAACGATCGCCGGAAAGTCCTTTAATAACTTCCAGATAAGAGGACCATTCTCCTTCTCCCTTTTCCAGGGGCAGCCTCTGCCTGTCAACCCAATGATAGGTATGAACATTTGCCAGCCAGGGAAGAACATCCTTAAGCCCTTCCAGCCTGCTGTTAAAGTCATGATGGGGCAATGGCTGCCAGTAAGTTAGAATATTTGGATGATTAACCCGCTTTATCAGTTCCCGTGTTGACTCAAGGGTATCAGTCAAAGTTCCGCCGTGATATTCATAAGCAACCAAAACGCCTTCTTCCCTGGCCATATTACCTATCCTGACGGAATCCTCCACGACTCTGTCCCAGATTTCCTCATCTGCTTCCTCAGATCCAACCCTTCCGGCCCAAACGCGTATGATATTAGTCTGAAGTTCCAGAGCCGTTTCCAGGACCTCTTCGAAATAGGGGACATCTCCCTGCCCCTGCCAGCCTACACGGTAGTATGAGCCGAAGGCTGCAACGGACAGCCCTGCATCCCTGGTCATGTTTCCTATTTCCCGGGCAACATAGAGATTTCCATGGGGCACATGGATATCTCCTCCCCATTCAATTCCCTTAAGCCCTGACTTTTGAACCATGTCTATAATTTCTCTCGGAGGCAAATCTCTGAAGGTAATTGATACCAGTCCGCCGTACAGCATAAAAAACTCCCCTTCCTTAACTAATATTTTAATCCTGTGTCTCAGTCAAACAAGGTTAAATCAATAATCCTTAATCAAGCCAGTATGGAAGCCCGGCTCTCAGTAATTTCCCATTTGAGTTCTTCGCCATTTAAATATCTTCTTAATTCTTCTACCATATATCTTCCCATCCTGTTGCATTCCTTGCCCAGAGAACCCGCAATATGAGGTGTTAAAACCACATTCGGCAAAGTGTACAAGGGGGAACCTGGTACCGGCGGCTCCGGCCAGGTAACATCCAGAATAGCCTGTATATCAGGACGCCTTTTTAACACTTCTATCATTTCCTTTTCCCGCACAACTGCACCCCGGGCGGTATTTATGAATACTCCGTACTTTTTCATGGACTCAAAATGCGCACCGGTAATCATTCCTTCTGTTTCCGGCAGCCAGGGCGTATGCAGGGAGACCACATCCGAACGCTTAAACAGCTCTTCCAGTCCACAGAGCTCAACTCCCAGCTCTTCAGCCATTGCTTCATCCGCATAAGGATCATAGGCTATCACCTTTAAGTCGAAGGGCTTAAGAAGTCTGCATACATAACGGCCGATCATGCCAAGGGAAATTATACCGACTGTTCTGTTATAGGAACCTAAAACCCCTTCACTGGAATCCGGATATTTGCCTTCCTTCTTAATAGACAGGGCAAAATGCCAGCCTCTCTTTAACGAAAAAAGTATCTGAGACAGTGTATATTCCGCAACCGGTATTCCATTGGCCGCATAGGCACTGGTAATGCGAACGCCTCTCTTCCAGAAAGCAGGCGATACAATTCCTTTGACGGATCCGGCGCCATAAAATACAATTTTCAGGTTGGGAGCAGCGGCTAAAAATTCCTCATCCACTTTCGGGCCGCCCCATCCTGAAAATATCAACTCTACATCCTTTAAAATTTCAGGGTTTTCCCGTACCTCGTCCGTAGTATGTACAGGTCCTATTACAACCACCGCTTCTTCAATATCTTTTCGTTCTTCTTCCCCGTAATTCAGGTCATACGAGCGCTTTGAAAGCACGTATAAGGCTTTTTTCTTCAAGCAGGTTCCCTCCGATTCTTCTATAAAATTCTTGCTGCATATAAAATATTAAATAT
>JAAZHD010000285.1 GCA_012510895.1 Clostridiales bacterium | reverse complement strand
TTTGTTCATACACTGAATGGCTCTGGTATAGCTGTCGGTCGCACCGTTGCAGCAATTTTGGAGAATTATCAGCAGGCAGACGGTTCTGTTGTCATTCCTGAAAAGCTGCGTCCTTATATGGGAGGGGCAGAAGTTATCTCCAGATAAAGGAATTTGAGAATATTAGTTGACACATGAAAGTGGTTTTGCTATACTTGTATAGTGCCAGCTCATGAAACTGGGCTATAGGGAGAGATGTCCGAGTGGTTTAAGGAGCTGGTCTTGAAAACCAGTGACACCGCAAGGTGCCGGGGGTTCGAATCCCTCTCTCTCCGCCATTTCAGTGTCTGAATGATTTCCGGAACCGGAGGTTAGATGTTGAACCCAACATCCACCCCAAATGTGGAGAAGTACCCAAGTTGGCCGAAGGGGCGCCCCTGCTAAGGGCGTAGGTCGGGTTACCGGCGCGAGGGTTCAAATCCCTCCTTCTCCGCCAAAATATGATAAAAAACCCGCTGTTTAGGCGGGTTTTTGGTTTATATAACATTAAGTTCAATTATAAGCGAAAAGTTAACTCCTTACTATTGGATGAAAATCATCTTCGCGCAAATCAAGCAGGGAAGCAAGAACATATATCAGGTGATAGTTTTCAAAATGTTCAGCGCTGTGTGCATCGGTTGCCACCGTAAATTTGCAGCCGCATTCTTTTCCTATCCGGAACATTCTTAAAATAGGGTCATCATAAATTTCACTTAAGGATTTATTCTTAATATAATTTGGGTTTAACTCAAGTGCTATTCCCTTTTCGGCGGCGGCATCAAAACATCTTTTAAATTCATCATCCCTTATCTCGTTTAACAGCATATGGTTATCGTATGGGCAGGCAACAGCTAAGAAGGGGTGAGGAATTGCGGTTATATACTTGGCTACATCTGACTTTACTATATCCCAAAATGAGTCAATCATATACTCTGCATGTTTACGATGAGGTTCATAAAAGGATTTTGGCATGGTGATGTGTGTATGTGAGTTGGGGACAAGCAGAACTTCCATTTGTTCTGCCGCTGCCGGTCTTATGGCTGGGCGCCTCTCCTTTAAGCTGTATTCTGTTTCACAGCCAAAAAGAAAATTCGCTCCTTTTTTATTAGCCTCATCTATCTCTTTTCTTATAGCAAACACATAATCTGCATCCTGTACTGCATAGAATCTGCCGATTTCTTCCCATCCTGATACGGAATGATCCCACATATGATTGGTAATAGCCATTTTTTTTATTCCGAGCCGCTTACACTGTTCCATGCACATTTCGAGAGTAGCTTCAGGACTTGCACACAAAGAAATGTTTGTATGCACATGAAGATCATGGTCTATTTTCATAATTCATCATTGCTCCTTATATTAGAATAGAAAAGGATCAAAACTGCATAACTGATGTATTCGACTCTCCCTTGAAAAATCCTGCAGAGGTGTAAATGAATTAGTTAAAATTGATGTGTGAATCCTTATTACAAAGCAAATGGTCATGTCAAAAACATTTAAAATGTGCTATAATGTTCAGAAATAATACAATAGATGTAAAATAATACAGGGAATAGAAAATGCATAAGTATATCAGCTCAAGTTCCTTATCAGTGTCTGATGCTTTTTACAGTAAAAATAAATATATTCACAATTTATACACTAAATATCTATAGGAAAGAGGTGAATGTCGGGCGCCTGCTCGACAAATACATGTACAAAAATCTGGAAAGAGAATTTGGCGGAATGAATCCCGGAGTTCCCATAAATAGCAAGAAGTTTATCTCTTTTTTATGTAATAAGTTCAAAAAAGGCTATTGGCTTGAAGCAGTTGAATATATTATTCATAACATAGCAGAAAGTAATGAGAAACAGAATGGGATTAGTATTTCAGATTTTTTTCACAAATGTAAGAATAGTTACGAATTATGGGAGCGGCCCAGCAATTTGGAAACAATGGATTCTTTATTCTCCTATCTGGATCATTTGTTTGTAAAGCATGGAAATGGCATTGCAAGCACTCCCTTCTTAAGGCTGGAGGATTATTACAGTGATATTAAGCTTTCTACAGTGTTTAAGCTGGCATACGGGCCTGAAGCAGATATTAACGATATCGCTTCATATAAGGGACAGGAATACCCAATGACGTATTACTATTGGTTGCTTGCATTAATTATAAAAAGAAAGAAGGAACTTGCTCAACAGCTGGTTATAGAAAAAGTTTTTCCTCTGTTTATAAATTTAAAAAAAGATCGCGGACGGTATACAAAGGAACAAACGGATGCCGCAGCAGAACATATACAGCTTTTTTATTCAGAATTAATTAACGAGCAGATGGACAACCCCGTCTATTCTTGTACTGAAACGTTTATAGGCTGTCTAATAGATATGTACAAGTATATAGTAAGAGATATGAGTATAAGCCGCAGAGATGTACAACAATTTTGCTACAGTATATTGATTATGCTACTGAGATTAAGATTATATAAAGAGGCTATGGAATTCTTCGTTGAAGCTGTCGATGAAATTGACTTCAATGATTATCCAATAAGATCGCTGTTTAAAAATGAAATATTAGGTGATCAGCTGGTTGTAAAAAGTGATTATTCTATTTTTGATTTGATTAATAACATGACTTCTTTGAATTATGCAAACATAATTCTCGGGAGATTTGAGACCCTGAGGAGAGAAGTTGAATTATATACAAAAAACCAGGATTTGTATATAAACGAAACACACAACATAATAAAAAATATATTACAGGAAATTAGGAATCACAGCAGTCTGAAATCCTTTACAGACGAAGAGCTGTTTGAATTTGGGCATACTCAAGTACAATCCGGTTTTGAGGATTGGTCTATAGATAAAACAATAATGAATTTATGCAGAGAAAGAAATGTACAATTTGATGAGATAATATGGCAGTATCCTTCATTTTTACAAGTTACTAAAATATACGAATTGTTAGAGGAAGATATCCCAGCGTTAAATGTTATTGAGAAAGACTTTCATATGGCAAAGCTTTTGAATGTTATTAAAGGCCTGGATGGAGATATGGCATATTTGTTGGATGAAGCAAAAAAATTCAACCATTTTGTGAATGATTATGAATTCAGACGGATTCAACTTAAGCGCTATCTGAACAAGGACAGTAAATTTAACTTAAGCAGACTGAGAAAGAGAATGGATTATCTTGTGAATCAATCTCAGTATATGTTTTATAAGAGAAAAATGATAGATGTTTTGTATCCGGTTCTGATTGAAAAAACAACAGATTTGTTATTCCAGGAAATGGATAGTGTAATTAAAAAGGTTATAAGCGATAATGACTACGAGTTAACAGACAAATATAATTATGATACAGCACTTAAGAGTCTAAGGAAAGAATATACAGAAGCAAGTATTAAAGAGGGATATCTTGAACTTGTAAAAAGCCATGAAGACAGACAAAAATGCTTGCGATTATTTGAAGAGGCGGGAAATCAATTAGACAAGATAATAAACAATAATGCATATAAAGATATAAAAAAACTCTTGTTAACAGGTGAATGGATTTGGAATAAAACGCAGAAAAATAGAAATGGTATGAACGAAATAGAATTCACTTATGTAGTTGCCCCATATTTAAAGGCCGTTGAACTGTTCCTTACCAAGAGACTGGAAGGTATTAAGAGGAGGAACAGGGACTTGCCTCCTGTTCAGATTAACAATAGGAAGATTGAAATACTAGGCAGAGGTTGGCCGGGCGGTATAACTCTGGGCAGCATATACCATTATATAAAAGACTATGATGATACCAGAAAAATCCCAGGCAGCAGTGATATGGTTTTTGCTTATTTAAAAGAATGGGTTAATGAAATAAGAAATGGATATTTTCACAAGGATTTATTATATGAATATAAAAAGGTTAAGGAGATTAGAGAAAAAACTATTTTATTGTTGAGACGACTGCAGGCTGATTTAATTGATCCAAATTAATTTCAATTTGACCTGCTGTAAGGTATAATTGCTTAAAATTGACACCAGACCAATAAAGCAAAATAAGTTGACAAATCTGAGGAATTTGTTATACTAATTACAGTCATTCTTTGATTTATAGGGGCATAGCTCAACTGGTAGAGTAGTGGTCTCCAAAACCATTGGCTGCGGGTTCGAGTCCTGCTGCCCCTGCCATAATAACCAGCTTGAATAAAGCTGGTTTTTTTTGGGGAAATTTTGCATTTCTATTGATTATGCCTGAAAACTGAAAGCGCAGATGAATAAACCGTTTGTTTTTATTATATTTTAAAATAGGTATTGTGCAATGAATAGTAGTGTGATATACTGCTTACAAGAACTACTGTTTATATAATAGTAGCCATGGGGAGGGTTTTATATAAAACAGTCTGAATATTTAAGGGAGCTTAAAATAAACCTGGAGTCAAAGCTGCCGGCAGCTGAAATTAATGATATTCTGTCCGATTACGAAAGTTTCTTTATCTCAGGCAGGGAGGAAGGAAAAAGTGATGATGAGATATCAGATGAACTGGGTTCTCCTTCCTTATTGGCAAAATCATTATTGGATGAACACAGCGGGAAGACAAATGAAGCGTCATATAAAAACACAGCAAATCCGGGCCGCCGGCTTTGCGCCTATCTTATTGATGCAGTAATAGCAGTTTTGCCGGCTGTACTTGTGACTTTGCTTTTTTTCAACGGTGCAATGACTGGATTTTTATCACGCTTTCTCCTGGTATCTTATCCCAGTCCCCTTCCCGGGGTATTTATTTCCAGCATTATGTCAGTCGGAGGTTTTGACGAGTCGGTTAAGGTAATGGACGAAAGCGGCAATGTCATACAATCTTATGTTATACGGGACGGTGTAAGATACAGCGAAAGGGAAATGAAATCCCGAATTATGGTTGACAGGGCGTTTTACACAGCAGCCGTCATCTTTTACCTGTTTTATTCCCTAATCAGCACCCTCCTGATGAAGGGTCAGACTATCGGCAAAAGATTAATGCGAATTAAAGTCCGGAATATGAATACCGGGTCTATTACAAATGGAAGTATTTTTTATCGCGAATTTTTAGGAAAAGTTCTGATTAATTCCATTCCTTTGGCAGCCCTGATTTCCTGTCTGACTATCCTTTTAACCAAAGAACACAGGGCTCTTCATGATATGCTGGCGGATACCATTGTGCTGGAGTCATAAAAGAGGGCGGCCGATATGGATACACAAATGAAAAAAGGCATACTGGAAATGTGCATTCTTTTCCAGCTGAAAAAGGAACCCGTTTACGGTTATGAACTTATGAAATCTGTTCGGCAAGTCTTTTCCGACGTGTATGAAGGTTCTATCTACACCATACTGCGAAGGCTGCATAAATCCGGATACACCAAGGTCATCCAGAAGGAATCTCCCAATGGGCCTCCCCGAAAATACTACGAAATTACACCCTCCGGAGAGGAATATTTATCACTCATGCTGGAGGAATGGAGCGCTGTTGTCAAAGGGGTCTCATCCCTGGGGATTCATATATAGGCCGGCCCTTCATGCCTTGATTAGCTTTTTTGCCCTATTCATGTATAGAGAGCTTTAAGAACCGGTTGACTTATAATGCCTCAGTCCGAACCGCCAGAACAAAAGGCAGGGCACAAGAAAGAGTATGGCAATCAAGGGCAGGAACATATACAAAATACGGTCAGACTTTCCGGTAAGATATAGAAAAGGATAATATTGAAAAAGAGCCAGCGGGATCACATAGGTGAGAAATTTTAATACCCCGTCTCCGTAAATGGAAAAAGGATACTTTCCGAACTCCCTTGCTCCGTCAGTGAATATGTTCATAAACTCCAACCCCTCCAGGGTAAAAAAACATATACTTGCATAAATAATAAAGAGGCCGGAAAAAACAAAGAAGCCGCCGATTATCATAATTATTAAAGTCAGGATTCTGTCAGGGGTCCATGCAACCCCGCTTTTAGGGATGGCATAGGCAAGCATAAACCCGGCTTGAAGAAAACGTCCCAACCTTGAGAATTCTATTCTTGTGGCAAGCACCTGGAAAATTTCATTTCTGGGGCGGACCATAATTCGGTCAAATTCTCCGTTTGAGATTATTGACGGAAAGGTATCAAAGCCCCGCACAAAGCATTCTGCAAGGGAAAAAGAGGCAAGCATAAGGGAGAAGCAAAGAAGAACTTCTGTATATGTAAAGTCATTTACGCTGGGAAAACGTGTAAACATAAAGTAAACTCCTAAATAAACGGTAAAGGCTGTCAGGAACTGTCCGATTAATGACATAATGAAGGACGCCTTATACTGCATCTGACTTCTGAATATAATAGAAGCATATTTTAAATACAGCCTCATTTGATCTTCAATTCTCCTTCCCTATAGGCTATCTGTTTTCTGATTTTTATTTAAATGATTTATTGTCTATTAATTGTTGTTATTATTCCCTGTGTTTGCTAATTGCCGGCGGCATGCCTTATCCTCCCTGAATGACCACTTTTTTCAGCGCTTTCTTCATAAGAGTTCTTCCTGTTAAAATCAGCATTAACAGCCAAATCATCTGCAACAGGACACCAATAAGAATGTCGGGTCCCATAATAGACCCAATATATATGAGAAAGGGTGTGCTTTGCATGTAGGCAAAGGGCAGGATTGCCATAATCTTTTGCAATCCTTCCGGGAAAAAGGGAAGGGGTATAATTGCCCCGGTAAAAAACTCAAGGGTGCTTACAGCAAGAATGCGAATTCCCAGGGGTGAAATTGTGGTAAAGGCTGTAATGTAAATGAGCATGGAAAATGCCACCATCAACAAAAAACCAAGGCTTATGGAAACAAAAAACATCAGTGCCCCGGTAAGGTCGGCGGGAGGAGAAACGGAAAAAGGCTTGGGCAAAAAAACAGCTGCTATTAAAATAGGCATGCAACGGAGAACGGCCCTGGACAGGCGGACAGACATATTCTTCAGAAACCACATTGTATAGATATCTACAGGCCGGCAGAGTTCGTAGGCAACATGACCGCGGATTATGGATTCGAATATATCATTGTCAAAATACCATGACATGAAAAGTGATAAAAATGCCTGCTGCAGCCAGATATAAGTGGAAAGCTGGTGAAATGTCATGGGAAAGCGATTCCCGCTGTTTTGATAAAAGGCCCAAAACATCAGAATAGTCATGCTGCCCCAGGCAAATTGGGTTGAAACACCCGCCCATGCAGCAGCCCGGTATTGCAGTCCATGTATGAATCTGATTCTGAATAATGACAAATACTTTTTCATATTTGAAACTCCTCATATAGTGTAACAACCATTTCCTCAACTGTTGAACCCGTTATTGAAATATCAGTAATTTCCATATTTTTTGACAAGCAGGCAATGGCATTGGAAACAGGCAGTATACTTGTGTCCACAGCTATCTTTGCATGACCGTCCAGGTTGTCTAAAAGATGCATTCCGTCCGGAAGGACAGAAAGAGATGAGCCGTCACCCAAATAATCAACCGACAGTTTTTTATGGGTGGAATTTCGTTTTTTTAATTGATCCAGGATGCCGTCCAGCAGGATTTTTCCTTTTCCGATTAAAATGATTCTTTCCGTAAGCGCTTCAATATCCTGCATGTCGTGGGTTGTCAGTATGACTGTTGTTTTACGCTCCTTATTTATGGTCTTAATAAACTGCCGTACGGCCGTTTTAGATACGGCATCCAGGCCGATTGTAGGTTCATCCAGGAAAAGTATCCTGGGACTGTGCAAAAGAGAAGCGGCAATTTCGCAGCGCATGCGTTGGCCGAGAGAAAGCTGCCTTGCAGGAGTACGTATAATCTCTCCTATGTCCAACAGCTCTGTTAATTCATTTAAATTCTTATTATATGTGGAGCCGTCTATCCTATAAATGTCCTTAATCAGTTCGAAGCTGTCTATTACAGGAACGTCCCACCAAAGCTGGCTTCTCTGACCGAAAACAACACCAATTTCTTTCACGTGGGCAATCCTGTCCTTCCAGGGTGTTCTGCCGTTAATAATGCACCGGCCGCTGTCGGGTGTCAGAATGCCGCTCATAATTTTGATTGTGCTGCTTTTTCCTGCGCCGTTGGGGCCGATATAGCCTACCATTTCGCCTTCATTTATTGTAAAGGATACATTGTCGAGAGCTTGAATGCAGGTATATTCTCTTCTGAAAAATGATTTAAAGGCCTCCTTAAGCCCTGCATTTCGTTTTGAAACCCGAAATGTTTTGCATATGTCTTTCAGTTCAATCATCCTGGTGCCTCCTGTTACTCTGATTTTAGCATGTTTAATTATAAGGACATGGCATTTATTTTCGATAAAGGTTAAATATGCAAAAAATGTTTGTATGATTGCATCGGCTCGAATAGAATCGTATGACTTCAAATTATTATATCCTTACAGGCTTTTCATGTCAAAAATTAAAAAGAGGCATATTTTATTTATAATTTGGAAAAATAAGCATTGCAGAATTGAAAAATCAGGAAGGAGAAATTAAAATGGCACAGGTTGTCTGTTCTATTTGCGGATGTACATGTGATGAGAGCATAGCTCTAAGCTGCCCCGAATGCAGCGAATGCGTTTGTGATGAATGCGGCTCGATTTACGAAGGGTATTGTGAAAATTGCTTTGAAAATGTTGTGGATAGTTTAGAGCAGATATAAGCTGACCTTTGCTTGAAATTATCAGAAATGAAGGAGGAATTGGATTTTAGTTGTCGAACATATGGATATTGGGTAACAAATGTTTTCAGTCGTTTAAGACCGATATTTAATATAACGATTAAGGGGCGGTACCATTATGTTTGACCTTTACACAAGAGAAAGCATAGAGCGGGATTTTTTAAGTGCTAAAGAGCTGTACAAAAAGTTTGGAGTAAATGTTGATAAGGTATTGGAACAATTAGCAGAGTTTCAGGTTTCCATGCATTGCTGGCAGGGAGACGACGTTGAAGGACTGGAAGTGAAAAAGGAGGCTGTATCCGGCGGCGGCATTATGGCTACGGGAAACTACCCCGGAAGGGCCCGAAACGGTGATGAACTGCGGGCAGATATGGAAAAGACCATGTCTTTGATACCGGGTAAACAGCGGATTAATTTACATGCCAGTTATGCGGAAACCGACGGTGTTTTTGTGGAAAGAGATGAGTTAAGGCCGGAACATTTTCAAAAATGGATAGACTGGGCTAAAAAGAATCAAATTGGGATCGATTTTAACTCTACCTTCTTTGCTCATCCAATGGCGGATTCCGGGTTCACCCTTTCCAGCAAGGACAAAAATATTCGTGATTTTTGGATTCGTCATGCTAAGGCATGCAGGGAGATTGCTGCGCATATAGGAAAAGAGTTAGGCAGTACAGTAGTGCACAATCTTTGGATTCCCGACGGATCCAAAGATTTACCGGCTGACCGCATGACTCACCGCCGCATTCTGAAGGATTCCCTGGATGAAATCTTCTCAGTAAAATATGACAAGAAGTATTTACGGGATTCTGTAGAGAGTAAATTGTTCGGCATCGGTTCAGAGGCTTATGTTGTTGGTTCCCATGAATTTTATATGGGATATGCAATGAAAAATGATGTTTTAATTTGCCTGGATGCCGGCCATTTCCATCCAACGGAAGGAATTGCAGATAAGCTTTCTTCCATTCTGACCTTCTCAGATGCAGTGCTGCTGCATGTAAGCAGGGGCGTTCGCTGGGACAGCGATCATGTGCTCATATTAAATGACGATCTGCTGTCGATTGCCCAGGAAATTAAACGGTGCAATGCGCTTGACAGGGTTTTCTTCGGCCTGGATTTCTTTGATGCCAGCATAAAC
>JAAZHD010000284.1 GCA_012510895.1 Clostridiales bacterium | reverse complement strand
GCTTTACTGTCAGGTGCCAGAATTTCTGCAACCTGTTCATAGCCAAAGCCGGTCTTCAAAGGATGAATAGTTTGATTAAAATCACCCAGTAAGGTCATAGGAGTTTTGTAGAATAACTGGCGGAGAATGCCGTATTGAACAGGGGTATAGTCCTGAGCCTCATCCACCACCACGTGGCGGATATGATTCATTCTGGGCACCCCTTCCAATATTCCTTTCAGATAAATATATGCAGAGATATCTTCATATCCCATCATCTGATTCCGAATCCTTCTGCCGGTATCCAGGCAGATTTCCTTATAATCAGGCGGCAGGCTTTCTCCTGCAAGCCGGGCAAACAAGTCAGTATCATCGAATAAGTCCAGATAAGCCTTCAATACATCAAAGTAAAGGATTGACTCTATCTGCCTCCGCACTACTTTAAATTCATGGAAGACAAAAAGCCTGCTGTAAGCCCGCACCTTGCTCTTATATTCCGGATGATGCTGTAATTCTTCCATCAATTGCCTTCGTCTTTCCTCCCACGGCCCCCGGATCAGATAATGTAAACGCTGTCTTAGTTTTTCCAGCCTTCTTGACATGGGCAGACCCGCATAATCATGGAAAAACATTTTTTCTATATCCTTTTTGGGTATAAGAATCCGTTCTTTAAAGTAAATATCCTTAAAGGGAATGGTATTATGTTCGAGATAATGAGCATATCGATTTAATAGATTATAAAAATCCATGCTGCTCTTATAGGCGATACCCCGCATCCTTATCTTTTCGCTTTCCCTTTCTTTCGCAGTCAGCACATATTCCATATGACTGCTGCTGCTCTCAAAGGATACCTCATTTCCTGCCCTGGATTTCAGATATTCTTCAAAGGTGGTCTGCTGCATATTCTCTTCTCCCAATTCAGGCAAAACATTGGATATATAGTCGTTAAACACGGTATTGGGAGAAAAGATAAGAATATTGCCGGAGGTCATGTTTGTATCCCGGTACTTGTATAATAAATAAGCAATCCTGTGCAATGCTATGGATGTTTTTCCGCTGCCGGCCACCCCCTGAACCATAAGCAATTGGTGGTTTTCATCACGAATAATGCGGTTTTGTTCCTTCTGAATGGTGGTAACAATATTCCGCATCTTTTCATCGGCACTTTTGCTTAGGATTTCTTGCAGCAACTCATCATCGATCTTCATGTCGGTATCCAGCATAAACCTTATCCGATTCTTCTCTATCCGATATTGCCGCTTTAAGGATACCTGTCCCCTGATTATTCCCTCCGGGCAAAGGTAGTAAGCCGGCCCCAGTTCAAAATCATAAAAAATGCCTGAAATAGGTGCCCTCCAATCGTAAATGAGCACATCTCCCTTTTCATCAAAAAAGGTTGTCAGGCCAATATAGATTTGTTCCGTATCCTTATACCCTTCTTCGGTAAAATCAACCCGTCCGAACCAGGGGGACTGTTCGAGCCGCTCCAATTTGATCAGCTGACGTCTGGCAATTTCATATTTTTGTCTTTCCTGCTTCAAGGCGTCGGTGTATTGCTTCATTTCCACCGCTGCATCTATATCGCCCTTTTCCCAGACATGATCCCCTTCTTCCCAAATTGTGCGTCCGGTTTCCCTGACGGTTTTCCCGTAATCTCTCACCGCCTTGAGTCTTTGGGCTAATTCTTTGCAAATTTTATTATAAACCTTTTGTAGGCGTGCTTCTTCCAGTTTCCACTGCGCCTGATCCAAATGCTTCAACTCCTCTTTTATTAGTCATTCAGAAACGGCCGGTATAACTGACGGTTGTTAAGCAGCCATATCTTATCGGAAAACTCTCCCGGCGAAACCGTTTCCAATGCCTTTTGCATATCGAACATACGAGCATCTATCATATCAAGATAATGAAGTATTTCAGCTTCCGGAATCATAGGCCTTTTCGGACTTCCGTATTCCGGTTCATAATGATGAGACAGAAGCATATGTTCAAGCAAAACGATAATTTCTCTGTCAGCATTGTTTTCGCTTCCAATTCGCTCAATGTCCTTAATACCCTGAATTAAATGACCAAGCAGCATACCTTCCGGAGAATATGAGGAAACTATCCCCAGCTCATTGGCATCCATCTCTTTTATCTTCGCTAAATCGTGCAGAATTACACCTGCATAAAGAAGATCGCCGTTCAGGTGGGTATAGACCTCAAGCACACGCTCTGCCATCTTCAGCATGGTAGTTAAGTGGTAAAGCAGGCCGCCCCGAATGGAATGGTGGTTTTTCATGGCTGCAGGATAATACATCAATTTCTCTGCGTTTTCATTAAGCATTACCCTTGTAATCTGCCGAATATCCTCATTTTCAATACGTATTAAATAATTCCGAATTTCATCCATCATTTGCATGGCTGTATACGGAGCCGATTGAATGAAGTCTTCAACATTAATATTATCTCCGGCATTGGTTTTGCGAATTCGTTCCACCTTGAGCTGCAGCTGACCCTGCCATTCGTTAACCAAACCTCTTATTTTCACCACAATGCCTTCTGTTATTTCCGTACCCTCAACCATATCGGGGTCCCATATTTTTCCGTTTATTTCACCGGTTTGATCCGATATGATCAAATCATAATATCTGTTATTATTATTTGAAGTCTTCAGAGTCATTGATTTTAACAAATAATAACCCTGGACCGTTTCCCCTTTGGCAAATGTTATAATTTGTCTTTGCATACGAATTCCCCCTGTTCTTCTTATCTGATTCTAACATGCAGAGCCGGAAAAATGAAGAGCTCGCATTAAATCCCTGCCTTCGCACGAAGAGAACCTCCCGTTTTCCAGGTGCCAGTATCGGATTTCTTCGTCGAGATCTGTGAACAATTCAACCAGGTGGGGATGACAGGTCATAAGGAAAATCTGATGAGTCCGGCTTAATTCACAAAGCAGAGCAGCTGCTTCCTGCAAATGCGCAGAATCAAAATTCACAAAGGAATCATCTATAAGAACAGGCAGGCAAGGACTAATGTCCAAAATTCGGCCCAGCCGCACTGCGAGGTATACCTGTTCCCTGGTGCCCCTGCTTAATACGTTGCTGCTTTCCTGTATTGCTCCGTCCTGTCTTGCAAACGAAAAATCAGATAAATCTTCCTTGGGCAGTATTCGCAGATACTGTCCATGGGTTAATCTCTGTATAATATTGTCCGCTTTCAGGAGAAGCTCATCTTTCGTTTTCTCCAGAAACCTGTTTCTTATTTCCCTGCTGAGCCATGCAGCGGTTTTGTAAACCCCGTACCTGTAAGCCTCCTGAAACAGGTCGCTGCGGCCTTTATATATTAATTCATGAGCTTGTTCCAGTTCTTCCGTCAGGCTCAACTGTTCCAATGACAACTTGGTTTTTTCCATAGTATTTCTGCAGTTCTCCAAAGCGTCTTGCCGGTCATGCAATTGATTAACAAGTGCTGTATGCTCCCGCACAATGGATTCCAGACCGGGATACTCCATAAACTTCCTTCGAAATCCCTCCAGACCTGTATTGCTCAGGGATTCAGCCAACCGCTGAGACTTAACTGCTCTGTCCAGGCCTTGTATTATGGCTTTCCTCTTTTCTTCTTTATTCAGATAATCCGACAATAAGTCACATCGCTCAAGGAAGGAAAGACATTTAGCCTTGGTTACATCTTTTTCTATTATGCTGCTGTCCTTCTTTTCCCCTATTAGTTCCATTAACCTTGATTCTGTTCTGATGATATCATCGGATAAACGATTAAGCTGGATAGCAGTTTCCATTTGGCTGTACTTCTGCTTTATGTTAAGCTGTATTTCCGGCCATATTTCCTTCAGAGCAGGTTTATCCTTATCATTGTCAGCTTTTTCAATTTCAGTCTTGTCGAATTTTGCCAGCAGATCAGCTATTTCCCTAAGCTCCGCTGACAGGAGGGTATCCTCCTCAGTCCATCTTTCCTTTTGTCTGTCCAGACTGTCTATTTTTTCCTTTATATCCGTTAAACCGCGATAATAATCCAGCAGATTCTGATATCCCGGTATCATTTCCAAATGGAGTTTCGCCTTTATGTCAGATAATTCTTTTTCTGTCTCCCCTATTGCTGTTAGCAACTCATTCCTGGCATTCTCCAGTTCTTCCTTTTGGGACAGAAGGCCGCTCAGCTCTCCCTGCAGATCTCTGAGACGATTATCAGCTTCCCTTTGGCTCCATCTTTTCATTATGACATATATTACGG
>JAAZHD010000283.1 GCA_012510895.1 Clostridiales bacterium | reverse complement strand
GCAGGACGGCTTATAATCAATTCTCCATCCACCCATGGGGCTATTGGTGATATATACAATACCAACATGCCATCTCTTACATTAGGTTGCGGTTCCTTTGGTCGCAACTCAACTACATCCAATGTATCTGCAGTAAACCTAATAAATAAAAAGAGAGTGGCCAGGAGGAGAGTTAATATGCAGTGGTTTAAAATCCCCAATAGGATTTATTTTGAGCCAGGCTCCATACAGTACTTGGAGAAGATGCCGGATATTAGCCGTGCTTTTATAGTAACCGACCCTCATATGGTAGAGCTGGGATATGTGGACAGGGTGCTTTACTATCTAAGAAAGAGGAGGGATTATGTTCACAGCGAAATATTCTCCCAGGTAGAGCCGGATCCTTCAATTGATACTGTTAAGCGTGGTACCAGGCTTATGAATGAATTCAAGCCAGATGTAATTATTGCCTTAGGCGGAGGCTCTGCCATGGATGCTGCCAAAGCCATGTGGCTGTTCTATGAATACCCTGATACCGACTTTACTGCCTTGAGACTAAAGTTTATGGATATTAGAAAGCGTGCCTTTAAGTTCCCCAGGCTTGGTCAAAAGGCAAAATTGGTAGCAATTCCTACCACATCAGGAACTGGTTCGGAGGTTACTTCCTTTACTGTAATAACCGATAAGGAGACCAATACCAAGTATCCCTTGGCAGACTATGAACTAACCCCTGATGTAGCTATTATAGATCCTGACTTTGTAATGACAGTACCCCCACGTACCACTGCAGATACTGGCCTGGATGTTTTAACCCATGCAATAGAGGCTTATGTATCGGTAATGGCTTCGGATTATACTGATGCACTGGCTATAAAGGCAATCCAGTTAGTATTTGAATATTTACCTAGGGCATACAAGAATGGATCTGATAGAGAAGCTAGGGAAAAGATGCATAATGCTTCTTGCATTGCAGGTATGGCTTTTACTAATGCTTTCCTAGGGATAAATCACAGCTTGGCACATAAACTAGGTGGAGAGTTTAATATTCCTCATGGCAGGGCCAATGCTATCCTATTACCCCATGTCATAGAATACAATGCCCAGAAGCCTACTAAGTTTGCTTCTTTCCCCAAATACGCTTACTATGTAGCCGATAAGAAATACGCTGAGATTGCAAGATATCTGGGGCTTCCAGCATCAACTACTGAGGAAGGGGTGGCTAGTCTTATAAAAGCTGTAAGAGATTTAATGAAAGAGCTAGATTGCCCTACTAGCATAGCAGAATGTGGAATTTCAAGGGATGCTTTTGAAGCCAAGTTGCAAAAACTGGCTGACCAGGCCTTTGAAGATCAATGCACAACAGCCAACCCCAGGATGCCCCTGGTCAAGGAGCTCGAGGAAATCTATAGAAGGGCATATGAAGGAAAATAAAGGGTATTGTTAACTTGTAAAAAGGTTTGAATCAAAATTGATTCAAACCTTTTTTTGTGATAAAATCATAATATAAAATTCTTCATGTGTATAATATACTAAAACTTCGCAGATCAATAATCCCTATGCACCTTGAAAATTCAATATTTGGCTTTATGTAAATATCGTGATTCTGTTCTTATACACACTGTAAAAGCTTACCCTTAAGTTCCTTCGGAAGTGCAGCCATGAAAGCTTCCAGCAGTTGATCCAACTGCTCCGACGTCAGGGAGAGCTTATCTGTGATTGCATCAAAGAACACCTGCATAAGCAGATGGAAAGCTTGAATCAATGAAATATCGGACATTTCGTCCGCTATGCAGTAAAATATTTCACCTAACGTCCGTAAATCAGATGTCTGACGGTTTTCTACTGCTAACATCATGTATCTGGTAAAAACCACTGCTGTGTGTGCCGTCTTAGCATCGTAGGAAAGGGAATTGCATTCCTTGCTCAGCTTCAGGTATGATTTGCATACCTTGAAAAAGACCTCGATATCCCAACGTTTTCCGTAGATGCGAATGATCTCATCCTCACTGATGTTCATATCAGTGGTGATAAGAGCCAGGTAGTCTTTACGCTTGTTCTTATTGCGGACATACACAATCCGAGCAGGAATCGATTTCTCATCCTTATTGAGAGCGACTTCTACAGACAGCAGATATCTGGACTTACCCCTCCGCTTTTTGTTTTGCTTATATATTTCCGTCAATGGCTGCATTTTTCCGTTATAGAGATAATGCATCTTAGGTGTTTTCTTCGCCATCGCAATAACGTCGTAGCCCATTTCCTTGATAGCGGTCAAAGACGATGGGGAACAGAACCAGGTGTCAAACAGCACATGTGATGCAGGAATCAAAGCTTTTTTAGCAGCCTTAATGAGTTCAAGAACTACAGTGGTTGCTTTAGTCTGGGCCAGATTACGCCTGGTATAACCAGCTGATCGCTTATCCAAAGAGACAGCTTCGTTGATTCGGTTTTTCCTGTTTTCAGTGGATAAAAGGCAGCCGTTTACAGGGATAAAGGTATTCCCGTCTGACCAACCAAGTGTAAGAAGGCGAAACCCCAATTTATAAGCCTTTTTAGTATGATCATATACTTTTGACAGCAGTTCCACTTTCTTAGAGCTAGAGCGCTCGAACAGGGTATCGTCCACGATAAGAACATTTACACGTTTTTCATCTGTCAGCCCAGCAATTGATTCTTTTATGATTTGTGTGCTAAGCCAAGTAGTAAACTTGATCCAATTTATATGAATCGAATTCGTGAATCTATAGACTGTATCCTTGCCGAAGCCGGCTTGGTGCGTACCCATTAACATATTCATATACATGGATCGATTCGTAAAGATAAGGCTGAACAGGTATTGAAAAATTACAGCTACATGTATCCCTTTGCTCTTATAGGCATTGGCTGCTCTTAAAGCGGCGGATACTTGAT
>JAAZHD010000282.1 GCA_012510895.1 Clostridiales bacterium | reverse complement strand
TTATATAAAGAAAATACAGCATAACCGATCTGTAAAAAGCAAAAGCCTATAATCATTGTGTAATTTATATATATGTTGACAGACCAAATTTTCTAATTCAGTATAATATAAGATTCTACAGAAGTTATATAGAGACAAGTTGACTTTTGGGAGGTTCTCAAAAATTATTTTATCACATGATGGATGAGATTCATACGCCTTGATTATTAGTAACTTTAACCTATATTGATCCATATTTGCACTTTCTTATTCCTTTACCAAACCTATTTTATTTTATTTATTAGCTGTTCAATAACATTTAATATAAAGTTGGCAAGCTTATCTTCACCTTTTATTGTTGAATTGTTTTTTTCATATATGTTTATCACATCTAACGGAAGAAAAACTGTCGTTCTGAAGCCAAATGAAACATGAGTATAGCTTCTGTTTGAGTTTTCATATTTGCTTTTAAAACTTGACTCAAATCTGTCCATATCAACCAATCCTTTGTACTTGCCATTCAATATGGACTTAAATTGAGGCCAATCAGGCCTTTTCCATTCTTTTGTGATATCATTATATAAATCCATACACTTTTCCTTACTTACCCCGTAATTCTTTTGAAAATACTCTTTATCAAAATCCTCGGCAATAATTGTTGATTGAAAATGAGCCAGTCGCAGGTAAGGATTTACCTGTAAAGCAAGCCTATGCCCATCAACAGTCAATGATTTATCATAAACCCAGGACAAATCGTTAGTTGTTTTATTAAATAAGCAATAGCTTTGCCATTTTGTATCCCCACACCAAATCGTGAGCATCAATCTCTTTTTTTCATAATCCATACTGAGCTGGGCTTCTGTGCAAAAGTCATATTCCAATGGAATAATATACCTTCCTGAATATTTCTCAGCATCACTTTCATTTTCACAGCAATTCTTTATAAGGCTTATGATTCGTTTTTCTATGGCTGACTCATATTCGCGATCGATTATAATGTCAGTCAGTAATGATACTGGGAACCACTGAGGATAATGATTCTCTAAGAATTTTAGGTAATGCCCTAAGATACTGTTCTCATTACTTCCAGTTATACTATAAACATCCTGCAGAATTGAAATGATTTCCTCCCATGTACCATCCAGTAATACCATATCCGGAAGGGTTCCGCCCTGTTCAACAACCATAGTAGCAATACCCTTTACTTGCTGCTTTAGTTGAAGTCTGGCATCATTTGCATTCCTTTTAACCTCGATAATAACAATAGTATCCTTACAAAAAATTGCTATATCTGTTACCAAACCAGATTTGTCATTATATTTGTTCTCAATCATATTAATGGGAGACGATGTAGTCAAGGCTAACCCTACTATAATTTGAGGATTTGGATAGCTTTGGACGATCTTCGTTATCTGCTGCTGAATTCCTATATCCTTATCGCTTGGCTTCTGGGGTTTTGGAACAACGCATGACGGTTCTTTATCAGCACATTTTTCATTTATATAATCAATAAACCTATCCAGCAATAGACTGTCTTGATCCAATAAAATTGCCAGCCCTCTGGATACATTATTTTCTATTGGTAACGATCCTTTCTGTGTATAATGCTCGAATATGTTAAGATGTCTATTATTCTTAAACATAAAACTCAACTCCTTAACTTCAATTTTAGAATATCTCAGTATGGCAACCCTTCGTCTGTTTCCTTTTTACTTTTCATAAAACTAATTCTCTCAATTCAATGACAAAACATGCTCCCACTGTACATCCTCTATCATCCCTAAAACCCTTTGCGGCCCGCCTATAATAATCCTATCCTGTATATTCTTACTCAAATAAGAAAACAACGAGCATTTTCCATGGTAATCTCGCAAGTACCTTGGTGCTTCAATCTTTGTGTTATTTAGTTCGCGCAACAATACTTCATCCTCACGCCGTAAAAACCTGGCATCACTTACAGCACAAACAGGAATATCCAATTTTTCACCCAATTCGATAATAGTTTCCACAACCTCTCTGCTGAATACCGGCATAGCCTCCAGATAATCAAACTTTTTTGCAAGAGATATAAGCTCTTCCCATACCTCACCTCGTTCTATAGCCTGCACCAACTCCCCATGCTCATCACCGCTGCCCATTAGCAAGCCCTTTCTTTGGGCAAGTAAATCTCTTTAATGATATCATCTGCACCATTCAAACCAGCCGCTAAACGATACAGGCATTTTAGACCATCCTGATCCTTTGCCAGTAGTGTAATACGCCCTTTTTCCGTACTGGTCTCCATACCGAAGATTATTTTGATATTATTCATCCACAAAAAGCAGCTTGCTTCAGGAAATGCCTCCACCGTATTATAATCGGTAATAGCAACCGCTTTTGCATCCACTTCGGACAACCAGCTTGCCAGCACTTTAGGCTGGATTACCGAGCCTTTCTTTGAATATATGGTGTGAACATGAAGTTCAATATAATCATCTCGCATTGTCCATCCGTCTGTATATACTTCTGTCCCCTTCCTTCTAAGTACATGAATCGGAGTATAATCCTCTATTTTTTCATTTCCAGCAATCCACAATTCTTTCAGATTAGAAAGCTCTGTGAGGTATGAGATATCCCGGACTGAACTCTCAAACAGGCTTACCAATTCGATGCTCGGATGATTAGCTAAAAATGATATGTCGCTGCATTTTTTGCCTCCGAGATACACTTGTCCTAATTTCTGAGCTTTTATTATTTGTTCAGGAGTGATAGAAACATTGAACAGTCCAATTTTCTTTAAACTGGGAAGGCATTTTAAATCACTTAAATCACAGTATTCCCAACTTATAGGGTTACTTGAAATATCCAGCTCGATTATGTTTTCCAATTCTTTAAGAGGTAAAAGATCCTGGATCTGATTCCCCCATACCTCAACCACTTCCAGATTGGTTAACCCTTTTAAAGGCCGTATATCTTCGACTCTATTAATTGCTATATTTATTAGACGAAGGTTTGATATGTTTTGAACAAATTCAATATTGTCCAGATTACAAGCTTGCAAAACTAAATATTCCAGCTTTGTTAGATTCTTAAGAAAATGTAAATCGGATAAATTTCTGTGCTTTATTTCCAGTTTTGTTAAATTCCTCAATCGTGATACAAGAGCAATATCACAGCATTGATCCATGCATAAGCTGGTAAGTTGCTCCATCTCCCATATGGCCGACAGATCATTTATTCTGTTATCAAAAAGTACAAGTTCTGTCAAATGCTTAAGCATTTTTAACTCATTAAGATTGTCCAACTCTGCACAATAAATATGAAGCGACTTAAGATTTTTGAAATACACCAGATCTATCAAAGATCCCGGAGCTGTAATGCTTAATTCCGTCATAGTTAATGGGTCAATGAATTGCTCTCCTTTTTCCAAACAGAGCTCTTCCATGGATTCTCTGAAAGCCGAATCAGAAAAATAATCATAATTAAACATAGCAGGCTCCTATTTTTCTATCATTTTTTGTTGGCTTAACATCAAAGGAACTATGTACCCTATCGAATTGTCTATAATGGACTTAACAAATCTTGTTTGATACCCCCTGACTTGATTCTTTTTCTGTTTTTTCTTTCTTTTTTAGATTATATTACAGTATCTATACACGTAAAGGATAATAATCAAGTCCATTTTTAAACTTTTTCAATTTTATTAATAGTGAACAATCCATTCTATGCCCTACTTTTTAAATAAATAGACTGATAGACTAATCTGTAGGATCAGTAAACTTCAACTTAAAGTTCCACCCTTCAAATGTCATTACCATTTCGCCAAATTCCTCCAGGCTGTATTCCTTCCCATCTATTATAAATTTTGGTATTCTATCATAATTTTCATCCCATCCAATACGTCCCTCAACAGTCTCTCCTTTAAATGACACAATTTCCTGCCCGAAAACAACTTCTCTTTTTATAAACTTTCGTGATAATCCTTTTCTTATCTTTTTATAAAGCCTTTTTATAGCATCATTTGGGTCTTCTTCCAAACCCTGATGTACAGCAAATGAGTAGCCTATTTTGTTTGTATCTATAAATTCTGCTGCCTCCCAATGAATACCTATCGGTTCAATTCTCTTTCCTATTTTAAAGCAATGCTCAATTCCATCACAGTCTGTAAAGGTTACTTCTTTTTCATAATCCCTAAAATTTTCTATTCCAAACATGTCAGCCACAAATTTGTTATAGCAATCTCGACATATGGTATGAGATGGGTCATCTTCTGCGAAGCTCATTATTATCATACCAAACTCGTCAAAGTCTCCTCCGCACCATTCGCACTTATCCATGTATAATCTCTCCTTCAAAATATAAAAATACGAAATGATTCAATTATACGCCGGCGGTGATCCTACGTGTATCGTATAAACAAATCCTCTTCGTTCCTTTTCTACATCTGCTAATCCTAAGGCGCACAACACCACCAGGATATCCTGGACCTCATATCTTCTTTTATAGCCATAGGTACGAAGACTTAATCCTGTGACCGAACCTTCTTCAATTGCATCAAGAACATCATTGACGGTGACAGGCTTGCCTTTTAAAGCTTTGTATAACGCCAATACATTGTCATGATAAACATTATTTTCATACGTTTGCCTGGGACTGATTCCCCTTATAATGTATAATTTAGGTACATCTGATTTATAAACTCTATACTCGTTACGAAGTTTAACCGTTCCTAAATAATCTCTCGGCATATCCCTCACTCCTTTTCACTTGTATTACTTATCAATAGAGCTCTGTTGATATTGGCATCGAGATATCG
>JAAZHD010000281.1 GCA_012510895.1 Clostridiales bacterium | reverse complement strand
CATCATCTGAGTTTGCTGGAAGAACTTCATATGCCCATAATGCTGCATTTGCCCAGGGCAGGCAGAATGCCGGATGACAATAACATTAAAGAGCTTAAAGAGATTATACGGAAGTATCCTAAACTAAAAATCATTATTGCTCATTTCGGCCGTTGTTTTACTCCTTACTTTTTTCAGCAGGCAATTGACAAAATGGGTGATGATATTCATAAGTTTTATTTCGATACAGCTGCTGTGCTGAACCCGGAAGTGCACCGATTGGCATTTAAGCATCTGAGTCATAAACGCATTCTGTTTGGAACGGATCAGCCGATTTTTCTATGGCATGGCCGGAGGAAATGGACTGAGACCAAATACATCAACCTGGCCAGAGAGAATTTCTCCTGGAATAAGGATACCCATGAGCCTGAAGAAACAGAGGAAAAGTATACCTTTTTTGTCTATGAGCAAATCAAGAATATATTGGAAGAGATGGAAAGGGCAGGTATTTCCAAAGAAGAACGGGAAAATGTGTTTTATAACAACGCATTAGAAGTTTTCAGTTAAATGGCGAATATCGGAGGCAAATAAATGAAGCCGAAAATCAGAACACCTTTTTTTGAAATAGGAACAAAAAACTATATCTGGGGAGATGCTGTGCTTGAGCTTGCCAAGGCAGCAGATGAGGCTGCAGAAAAGTACGACATTGATGTATTGTTTAAAACTCCTGTGGTGGAAATTCGAAGGATAGCAGAAAACACAAAAAATCTTATTATACTGGCTCCCTACATGGATACTTTACGTCCGGGCCGGGGAATGGCTGACATATTGCCTGAAGCCGTTAAAGATGCAGGCGCAAAAGGCGTTGTCGTGAATCACAGTGAAAAGCCCATGACCCTGCCCGCCATAAAAGCTACCATTGAGCGTGCTAATGAATTGAATATGCTGGTGTTTGCCTGCGCAGACACCATTGCAGAAGCAAAGGCTATAGCTCAGCTGGGGCCTGACATTATTAATCCGGAACCTTCTGAATTAATTGGCGGTGCCGCCGGCAAAGTAAGCGATATGTCTTATGTTAAGGAATCCATAATAGCAATTAAGGAGATTAATCCCAATATTTTGGTAGAACAGGCTGCGGGCATTACAACCGGACAGCAGGTATATGATTTTATCATGGCGGGTTCAGAGGCTGCCGGTGCGGCATCTGGTATATTGAATGCTGAAGATCCCATAGCGAAGATGTATGAAATGGTTGAAGCAACCAGAAGGGCGGCAGATGACCTAAAAAAACTGGGTAAGTTATAGAAGGGGGAAAGCACAAAAATGGTATACAGGGAAGATTTTAAAGTATTGTCCAATGATAAAATGTGTACATTTCACGATGTAACAGATAAAACCAAAGAAATAGTTGAAAAATCCGGTGTTAAAAACGGAATAGTCGTCGTTTACTCCCATCACACCACATGCGGTGTTATTATAGAAGAACTGGCATTTGACAAGTCTATGACGGGGCTTGAAACCCTTCAGCAGGACCTGGTGGAGGTATTGGAAAACATAATTCCCACCCAGCGGAAGGAAGGAATGTATCTACATCCAGGTCCTAAAGCGCTGAAATTTGCAGAAGAACATAATGAAGATGCCAGGGGATGCCATAATACTGATGCCCATCTCAGGTCTTCTATCATTGGAAGAAGCGAAACTGTGGTTATCGTGGATGGCGAAGTTGACCTTGGCAAATTCGGCCGTATCTTTTTTGTTGATTTTAATCAGACCGGTGCCCGGGAGAGAACCGTGCAGGTTATGGTAATGGGTGAGTAAATCAACCTTTTTTAGTTTAAAAAAAACAGAGGAAAGTATGTATTATGATTTACATCTAAAAATATGGAAATAAATGCTTGACACATATTTGGTGAATTGGTAATATTGCATTAGTGTGATTAAATAAATATAAAGTATTAGTAAATTTGTATATAAAAAACAGTAAAGT
>JAAZHD010000280.1 GCA_012510895.1 Clostridiales bacterium | reverse complement strand
TGCCAGGTTCCGGGAAGTTGCTGATGAAATTGGCGCGTTTCTTATGGTAGACCTGGCACTTATTGCCGGTCGGGTGCCAGCAGGGCTTCATCCGGATCCGGGTCCCTATGTAGATTTTGTAACCACTACCACCCATAAAACTCTCAGAGGCCCCAGGGGAGGAATGATTCTTTGCAAGGAAAAATATGCAAAAGCAATTGATAAGGCTGTCTTCCCAGGCATTCAGGGCGGTCCTTTGATGCATATTATTGCCGCAAAGGCTGTCTCTTTCAAGGAAGTTCTTGACCCTTCCTTCAGGGAATATCAGAAGCAGATTGTAAAGAATGCATCTGCTCTGGCTGAAGCTCTTATGGCTGAAGGTTTCAGGCTGGTTTCCGGCGGTACCGACAACCATTTAATGCTGGTTGATCTCAGAAACAAGAATATTACCGGGAAGGATGCGGAAAAAGTTCTGGACCGGACCCGAATTACAACTAATAAAAACACTATTCCTAATGATCCCCGAAGTCCCTTTGTAACCAGCGGTCTTCGCATCGGTACACCGGCTGTAACAACGAGAGGCATGAAGGAAGAAGATATGAAACTGATTGCCAAGGCCATTAGTCTGGTTATCACTGATTTCGAGAAGAACAAGCAGGAAGCTTTGGATATCGTAGACAGTTTGTGTACGAAACATCCCTTGTACCCTGAAGAAAGCATCATAAGGTAGGAAGAGGCCCTAAGGCCTCTTTTCTTCGTAATTGAATCCGATTAATTTATGAAAAAACTGCAAAAATACGGATATGCAAATTCAATCATATATGAATTAATGTTAAATTAAGGAGTGAATGACATGGAACAGCAAATGCCCTTGGCTGCAAGAATGCGGCCGGAGACACTGGACGAATTTGTAGGCCAGCAGCATATTATCGGCCGGAATCGTCTGCTGTACCGTGCCATTAAAGGCGATCGGTTGTCCTCTGTAATATTTTACGGACCTCCCGGAACCGGGAAAACCACCCTGGCCAAAATAATATCCCTTGAAACCAAATACAGATTTGTTCAGCTTAATGCTGTTTCAGCCGGGGTAAAGGAGATCCGGGAGATAGCGGCGGAAGCCCGTAATCCCATGCTTAACCCCCGCGGGAAGGTGATTCTTTTCTTTGATGAGATTCATCGTTTAAATAAAGGACAGCAGGATGTGCTTCTGCCCTACGTGGAAGAAGGAACGATTATTCTAATAGGTGCTACTACGGAAAATCCTTATTTTGAAGTCAATAAGGCTCTTTTGTCCCGCTCCACAATATTCCGCTTTGAGCCGCTTGATGATGAAGACATTCTGGAGCTTCTGGACCGCTGCCTGAAAGATGAAGAAAAGGGACTGGGCAAATACCCAATAAGACTGGAAGATGATGCTGCAAAGCATATTGCCAAACTGAGCGACGGAGACGCCAGGGTGGCATTGAACGCCCTGGAACTGGCCTTTTTGACCACTCCGCCAAATGAAGAAGGGATCATTGTCATTGATCTTGAAACTGCCAGGGAATGCATACAACAAAAGACCTTGAAGTACGATAAAGATGGAGACAATCATTATGATATTACAAGCGCTTTTATAAAAAGCATGCGAAATTATATGGAGCCGGATGCGGTGTTATACTGGCTTGCCAGAATGATAGAATCCGGTGAAAAACCAGAATTCATTGCAAGGCGGATTATCATATGTGCTGCGGAAGATGTAGGTTTGGCCAATCCTGCAGCCCTGCAGGTAGCTGTAGCTGCCTCTCAGGCAGTGGAAAGGGTAGGCTGGCCGGAAAGCCGTATAATCCTGGCGGAAGCTGCACTTATGGTGGCATGCTCTCCAAAATCCAATGCTTGTTATGCAGGCATAGATGAGGCACTTGAGGATGTGCGGAACGAGAAATCTGCGGCCGTACCCATGCATCTTCGTGATGCACATTACAAAGGAGCCCAGGAATTCGGACACGGCAAAGGATATAAATACTCTCATGATTATCCCATGGCTAATGCAGTCCAGCCATATCTGCCTCCTGAGTTTGCAAACAAAAGATATTATCGACCCAAAAACTCAGGTTATGAGGCAAAAATTCGTCAAAGGCTTGTTCTGCTCAAAGGAGACCAGGATATTTAATGTTGACAAATTTACTAGGGTATGCTACCATTAGTAAGGAAATAAACCCTAGTATTTTGGTCGGGTATAAGAGGTGTTTCAATGAGGTTATCCACAAGAGGTCGTTATGGAATCAAGGCAATGTTTGACTTGGCTCTCCATGGAGGAGATACGCCTCTTCCTTTAAAAGCCATTGCGGAACGGCAGGAGATCTCTGAAGCGTATTTAGAACAGCTGATTGCCAGTCTGCGTAAAGCAGGTTTGGTAAAAAGTGTAAGAGGTGCCCAAGGCGGATATTTATTGGCCTGTCCCCCTTCAGAAATTACTGTGGGCAGCATTATACGAACCCTGGAGGGTTCCCTGGCTCCTGTGGAATGCGTGGCTGAGGGAGAGGAATTTGCCGGCTGCGAAAAGTCAAATTTTTGTGTTACACGAGGCATTTGGGAAAAAATAAAAGACAGCATTGACAGTGTAATTGACTCTATTACCCTGCAAGATATGCTTGACGATTATGAAAAACTGAATATGCAAGATAATATGTATTACATTTAAAAGTTTTTGTAAAAATAGCAAAGAGATAATCTGGAATTGAAGGGAAGCGTTATACTAATGGATCGAATAATATACCTGGATCATGCAGCTACAACTTACACCAAACCTGAGGTACTGAAGGAAATGCTGCCTTATTTCACTGAGATATATGGAAATCCTTCCAGCGTACACAGCTACGGCCGGGAAACCAGGAAGGCACTGGATCTGGCAAGGGAAAGGACCGCAAAGGCACTAAATGCGGATCCCGCTGAGATCATTTTTACCAGCGGCGGCACTGAAGCAGACAACCTGGCTATTATTGGAACAGCCACAGCTAACAAGAAAAAGGGAAACCATATTATTACCTCCTCCATTGAGCATCCTGCTGCTTTGCACTCCTGTCAATATTTAGAGAAGAACGGATTTCAGGTTACATACCTTCCTGTTGATGAATATGGATTGATTGATCCGCAAGATGTGAAGGAAGCCATTAAAGAAAATACGATACTCATATCCATCATGACCGCCAATAATGAAATTGGTACCATACAGCCCGTCCGTGAGATCGGGGCCATAGCAAAAGAGAAAGGTGTTTTATTTCACACAGACGCTGTACAGGCCGTTGGCAGCATACCAAATGATGTGAGAGATATGAATATCGATCTTTTAACACTTTCTGCTCATAAATCTCATGGCCCAAAAGGTGTAGGTGCTTTATACGCACGCAAAGGGGTAAGACTTAATCATATATCCCATGGCGGAGCTCAGGAAAGAAACCGCAGGGCGGGTACTGAAAACCTGCCTGCAATCGTCGGGCTGGGTAAGGCCATTGAACTGGCGACACAGGATATTGAAGCCCGGAATGAAAAGCTCAGAGCTCTGAGAGATCGTCTCATAAGCGGTATCCTTTCTTCTGTAGAATACACAAGATTAAACGGACATCCCACCAAGCGGCTGGCCGGCAATTCCAATTTCAGTTTTGAGTTCATAGAAGGAGAAGCACTGCTGCTCAGCCTGGATATGAAGGGAATTGCCGCATCCAGCGGTTCGGCATGTACATCCGGCACCCTGGATCCATCGCATGTATTGCTGGCAATCGGACTGCCCCATGAGATTGCACATGGTTCATTAAGGCTGACTTTAGGGGATGAGAATACAGAAGAAGAAATTGACTATGTATTGGAGGTTCTGCCTCAGATAGTGCAAAGGCTGCGGGAGATGTCTCCGCTCTTTAACCAGGATAAAGGAGGTAAAATATATGTATAGTGAGAAAGTTATGGACCACTTCATGAATCCCAGAAATGTAGGAGAAATCAAAGATGCCGATGGCATCGGCGAGGTAGGCAATGCCAGATGCGGAGATATCATGAAGGTATATATAAAAGTGGAAAATGATATTATTACCGATGTAAAATTCAAGACCTTTGGATGCGGTGCTGCTATTGCTACCAGCAGTATCTCCACCGAGCTGATCAAGGGCAAGTCAATAGATGAAGCATTGAAAATTACAAACAAAAGCGTGGCTGAGGCACTTGACGGTCTGCCGCCTGTAAAGATGCATTGTTCAATGTTGGCAGAAGACTGTATTAAGGCAGCTATTGAGGATTACAGAAAAAAACATCTGAAAACCGAAGTTAATACATCAGCAAAGGAAAGTGTTGAATAAACAGACCCAAAAAGTGCTATTTATTGATACAGCAATAAAAATTAAGAAAAATAAGGTACGTTGGAAGCGTACCTTTTTTACTTTATTTTTCCATTCCACAAATTACATTTCATATCTAAAAATGAATAGCTTTGTCCCGGGTAAAATAAAAGAGACAAGAAATTATAAAAACTGAAAATCAAAGTTATTTGGGGTGATAAGCCCGTGACAAACAAAAGAAGCAGAAAGGTCAAGCGGGAAACCATATTGGGCTTGCCTGTGATTGATGGAGTTACAGGTAAAAGGCTGGGCTTTGTTAAGGATTTGTATCCTGATAAAGACAATACCCGGTTGGAAGGTTTTTATGTAACCCGGGACGGTTGGGGCAATAAAATTATCAGGGTGCCTTTTTCAGAGGCTACCATAGGTCATGATGCAGTTATAACAGAATCCGAACTTTCGGTTTCTGAAATATCTCCGAAGAATCAAAATATGGAACTGAAAAATATGCTTGGGAAAAAGGTAATGCGCGATGACGGTGCTGAGCTGGGAGTAATCAGTGATATTATTCTAGATCCTTTAACCGGCCGGATAGAAGGGTTGGAACTGTCTGACTCGGTATTTAGCGATCTACTGTCAGGAAGAAACATTTTGCCTTATGAACCCTATGAATTCAGCAATACAGCAGTCGGCGGTTTTGTTTATTCAGGGGAAACCCTGCTCATATCACAGGAACAAGCTGAAAACATTATGCCTGGAAACCGGGGAATAAAAAACCTGTTTTATAGCAAACTAGAAGGGGAGGGATATAATTATGAGTAAACGCATT
>JAAZHD010000279.1 GCA_012510895.1 Clostridiales bacterium | reverse complement strand
AGATAAATTTCTAAAATTCTCTTCTTGCAAAACCTTTTCTTTAAATTCTTTTATTTTAAGATTGTAGTTGAGGAAATATCTCTCATACATCTCGTCAAAAAACTTCTCTAGCTCTTCCAAACTCTCACATTCTCTGATTTTTTCTTTTGCAGTTTCATTCCATTTGGCAAGTTCAAAGTAGATGAAGTCTCCGCCACCTTGCCAATTTACAGATTTTGAAATTCCTGATTGATCTCCATTGATAACATTTTGAAGTCTTACGACACTATCATTTTCTCCATAATCAAGCTGTTCAATACCAATATATTGCCTTCCCATTTTGTGAGCGACTGCACAGGTTGTACCAGTTCCAACATGAAAATCCAATACAATATCCTTTTCATTTGTGGATATTTCTAATATTCGTCTGAGTAAAAGTTCGGGTTTTTTCCCAGATTTTAATTCAACGCCTCCTTCTTTGGCAATTCCTTGATGTAAATTTTCAGTCCATAAATTACCATTTTTAACAAGTTTCAATACTGTTTTTTTCTCTTCATTCTTTATTGCACTATCTTTTAGCCAAACGATTAAAGAACCATCTAAGAAATAATACCTATAAATTTCACCAGCAGATTTTCCTTTTGTGGGTTTATATTCAATAGAAACTAAACCTTTTTTAGGTAATTGTGGCATTACTCTTTGCATTAATCCACCTTGGGGATTTGTCGTTCTAAAGATTTTTTCAAAATATTTGTAATAATTTTCATCAGTTCTCTCGTTGCTATTCAATACATTAACTGAAAAATCTTTATGTTCAAATACTTTTATTTTTCCAACATTGCCCCCATTAATGTCTTTTATGTATTTTTCTGAACCAAAATTCTTTAATACTTTACTATAAACACTTCTAAAATTATCTCCTAATTCTGCTTCAATAAAAGGTAAGTTGTTTTGAACTTTTGTTCTATCTTTTGCATATAATAAAATATGTTCACAGATATCAAATAGATAGCTTTCTTGACCAACCCCCCCACCAGCTTTAGCTTTTAAAGTTATCATACTCAAAAAATTATCTCTGTCAAATATTTCGTCCATTAAAATTTTTAAGTAAGCGTGTTCTCTATTATCAATCTGAACAAAAATAACTCCATCACCCTTTAATAACTTTTTAGCAACCTCTAACCTATTCTTCATAAAAGTCAGCCAAGTAGAATGATTAAAATTGTCATTGTATTTAAACCCGTCATTGCCTGTATTATACGGCGGATCAATATAAATCAGCTTCACTTTCCCTGCAAATTGCTTTTTGAGTGAGTGCAAAGCCAGTAAATTATTTCCTTTGATAATAAGATTTTCCTTGATTGTTCCATCTTCATCTCTTTTAATTTCTTTTACTTTCTGCTCTCCGTCTTTGGTATATCTTTTCCAATTTACTAATGCCTTAGGATCAAAAAGTCTATCTATCTCATCAGCAGCTAAAACTTGATTAAAAAATATCTCTTTTCTTTTGCCTTGTTTTGTTTCGTATTGTTTGGTTTTTTCAGAATATTCAAAATAGGTGTCGCTTCCCTCTTCAGTGCTTTGTCCACCTTCTAAAACACAATCTTTATACGGCCAATTTAAAACTACATCATTAGTATCTTTAAGAAACTTTTTACCATCAGTCAGTCCAATTCTATTTTTATATTGAGTATAAGAGT
>JAAZHD010000278.1 GCA_012510895.1 Clostridiales bacterium | reverse complement strand
GAAGCTATTTGATATGTTCCCATGGACGGTAGTTTTTCAAAAATGACCGAAAAACCCATTGACATGTTCTCATGAACAAATGGTTGTCAAAATGGCCCATAGACATCAATTCAATCAAATCAAGCCACGTGGAGTGCGTTACATTGATGTCAAGAGTTTTGTAGTGGTGGTGGGAAAACACACTATCAGCAAATCTCTACCATGTAATACTCCAGCAGAATGGAGTCCGGGAATCGGGTGGCGGTCACGATGAAAAACTTTTCGGTCAAAATGCTCAGGCTGTCGTCATAGATCTCAAATTCCGGCTTTGTGACGCAGTAGTAGACCTCGGCGGGTGCGATGCCGCCGGAAAGAACGGTCTCCACATATTCAGCGGGTACAGTGCGGATTCCGTCATTCTGGATATAGAAGCTCCTGCCGTCATCCAGCTTTACGCCGTAGCGAGCGGAAAGCTCTGCTTTACCGTTGGGACGCACGACCTGACTGTCCACACCGCATGGAAGTACGGTTCCGTGCCAGGGCAGGGCGAAGCCGATAAGCTCACCCCCGGTGATGGCAATGAGCTGGCGGCGGCCGACCTTACTGTCCTGTCCGATAAAAGTCGGCTTAGCCAGGCTGCAGCGTATTTCAAATGCTTTTTTCAGTTTCGGTTCCATGTGATATCACCTTTCTATTAATACCTGCTGCCCCGAAGATTCTGGACAGTATTTTATAATAAAGGATGACTTCTGGCTACCGCTGCCTTTTGTTTTCTTTCCGGGCGAACTGATTTTACTAGGTTTGCTGGATCACATCTAAGTTGTCAACTCGACCTTAAAGGCAAAACACGGGTACGCATTTTGGGGTGTAAATTTAGCCGAAAATTAGCCAGGGTTGAGTTGGCAGAACTGATAACGGGCATTTTTCATAGGGTTGAGGAGACAGGATAGATGTTACTTAAAATTGAACTATAATAAGATATGTTTATAGAAAGTAAAACTTATTTTGCCTGAGATAAGGTTGAGGTCATATGGGATTTTTTTCAATCAATGCAACAGATCTTAAATGGATTAATGGTAGCAAAGATGATCCAGAGGATTTATGTCTTCATGGGCATGCAATAGCTGTTATTGGGAACCGAAAACTTAAATATGATGCAACAATTAGTGCAACAGCTTTATATTTATTGAAATCACTGACGGAAGACCATGTCATTTACAAGGATATCCAGATACTCCCTTGTTGTGGATTTTTCTATATTCCTAATGAGAAATTGGATAATGTTACGATACTCGGTTGTCCAAACGGAATAGATTGGTCGATTATTCATGATGGGAAAACAGTTGTATTGGAATTAGAAGATGGAACTAAAGAAACTGTAACTATAGAGGAATATACAGCAGAAGTCTTTAGATTTGCCGATATGGTAGAAGATTTCTATTGTTCCTGTTCTCCAAAGATATTACCAAAGGATCAATTTGAGAGGGATGGATATATTGCTTTTTGGAATGAATGGCATAAAAGAAGAGGTAGACGAAAAACCTGTCAGTGTTTTTTGCAAGTACTTTTTCCCTGTTTTTGCAGACACCTTCTGCAGCAGCCACCCAGGGGAATTTACGTGTAATTTTTCATTAAAGAATTTTTGATCCTGTAACTTTGCCCATCAAAAATCAG
>JAAZHD010000277.1 GCA_012510895.1 Clostridiales bacterium | reverse complement strand
TTTTCTTGCATGGATGGGGTATGGAATGATAAAGTCTGGTATAAATAAATCAGTTTCTCTGGAGAACCAAAGAGCAGGGAATAGTTCAGGGATGAGAAATCTTGTATTAGCAGGAGCGCTTGTAAGCGCTACTAATCCCTACTTCATTCTCTGGTGGGCGTCAACAGGTACGGAATCGATACGCCAGTCTTATACTTTAGGGTTAATTGGTGTTTTGTTCTTTTTTATAGGACATATTTTATCGGACTTTGTATGGTATTCAGCAATTTCCACAGCATTTTCCAGAGGCAAGAAACTGATAAGTGATGCAGTGTATCGCTGGATTATTTTATTGTTGGGTATATTTATTGTAGCATTTTCAATCTATTTTATAGGCAGCGGATGGAAGATGCTGCAGATGTAATGATATAATTTTTGGGTAGATTTAATGAAAAAGATGTATTTTATAATTTATATCGGAGGGAAGTAAAAATGACAAATGAAAAAATAAATACCTGCTGCTGCTGTGGTGGAAAAGGGCCATCTCATAAAATAGAAAATGACGATACATGTCCTGTATGTAAAACAATGGGAATCAAAGTAAAAAATATTACAGTAAAGCATTTGGTGATTGATACCCTTGCAGAATCGGTTGGAGATATGGATTATTATATATGCATGAATGAAGAATGTGACATTGTTTATTATAATCCAGAATCAGGTGTTAAATTTAATAAGCAGCAAGTGAAAGTACCTATATGGTTTAAAAAAGATGCCAATCCTAAATATGCCTGCTACTGCAGCAAAGTTACTGAGGAGCAGGTTATAAATGCCGTTATAAAAGATGGGGCAAAAACAGTTAAGGATATTATAGAAATCACAGGGGCGATGAAAAACAGCCAATGTGAAAAGAATAACCCCTTAGGGAAATGCTGTCACAAAATAATTCAGGAGGCCATAGACAAAGGGTTATCCATGAAATAAGTGAAGTTAATATTTAATACTGCATTTCTTATATATTGCGGCTTATGAACTTTAGGGAGGGAAAAGGCATATGGGAATTGATATGCATGAAGAAGCAAGAAAAATAGGTCAGTTAGCAGGAGAAATGTATTGTACACTGCAAATTGTAAAGAGATTAAAGGGGATGGGTTTTACTGTAAAGCAAGTGCTCAAAACCATTGAATTACCTGAAGGTGCAGTAATGAGGGTTTTTGATGGTAAAGAAGATATAAGAAAAATAGCAGAGGATACTGTAAATCAGCAAATAGCAGAAAATGGCGGTAAAATCCCACAAGAGCGGGACTTTATAAAATGGGTAGAAAATGCTCTTGAGTATTTTGCACCAGAAGAAGATAAAGAAGAACTGGTACCACTGGCAGAACTGCAGAGGCTTACTTGTGAACAATGGGCACAGTATACGCCTTATGAAAACAAATTGGAACTATTTGACGGTCAAGCACTGGCAGACTTAAGAGAACGGGAAAATATGATAATTGCCCTTATATATAATATTGGCTTGAAACATTTTGTTAAAATACTTCCGCAGGAGTCTAAAGCAATATTGAAAGAACTTATAAATGAACACTAGAAGAA
>JAAZHD010000276.1 GCA_012510895.1 Clostridiales bacterium | reverse complement strand
TAGCTTCAACCCTGAATGAAATTCTCTTGACTGAGCTCTTGCTGGAAACCCTGGAAGACCCGAAAGAGAAAGCCTATATCCTGAACCATTATCTGGAGCAGTTCCGGGGAACTGTCTACCGCCAGACCATGTTTGCGGAATTCGAGATGATTGTCCATAATATGGCTGAAACCGGTCAGCCCCTGACCTGTGAAAGCATGTCAAAGGTGTATAAGGAGTTAAACGAAAAATACTTCGGGCCTGAAATGGTCATAGATGATGAGATCGCCCTTGAATGGATGCGTATACCGCACTTTTACCGTTCCTTCTACGTATACCAGTATGCCACAGGCTTCTGCGCAGCTGCTGCCCTGGCAAACCGGATACGGACTGAAGGGGAGCCGGCGGTTAAGTGCTACTTAGACTTTTTGTCCGGCGGCGGTTCAGATTATCCCATTAATCTTCTTAAAAAGGCCGGTGTGGATATGACATCATCAGAACCTGTTCAGACTGCCCTTGACAACTTTGCTGAAATGGTCAGACGCATGAAGAGGCTGCTTCTGGATTAAAACACCATGGAGCTAGATACCATGTACTGGACATTTTAAGTTAAATGTCCTGATAAGGCAATTGAAAAGGTTAAGGTGATAATCATGCTGAAGGTAAGCGGGGTTACAAAATATTACGGAAAGCTCCTGGCAGTGGATGAGATAAGCTTTGAAATTAATAAAGGAGAGATCGCCATCCTGCTGGGGCCCAACGGCGCCGGAAAAAGCACAATTCTCAAATGCATAGCGGGCTTGCTCAGGTACGAAGGCAGTATATATATTGAAGGCCATCTCAATAAGAGCATTGAAGCAAAAAGGCTTTTTTCCTACGTGCCTGAAACACCGGCATTATATGATGCCTTAACTGTGGAGGAGCATATGCAGTTTATAGCCAAAGCCTACAGGCTGAAGGACTATGAGGAATATAAGTCTGAAATTTTTGAGCGCTTTGATTTATCAGACAAAACTGAAAAACTCGGCAGGGAACTGTCCAAGGGAATGCAGCAGAAGCTAAGCATCTGTACAAGTGTCCTGACCAGGCCTTCGGTTATATTATTTGATGAGCCCATGATGGGTCTGGATCCCAAAGCCATCAAGGAGCTTAAGAAACTGTTCCTGGAACTGAAGGAGGCGGGCTGCGCCGTTTTAATCAGCACCCATATAATTGACAGCATCAAAGACATCTGGGACCGGATTTTCATCATGCATAAGGGGAAAATAGCAAGTACCATGGACAGAAGCGAAGTTACAGGCGATAACGAAGTTGAGGAAAGATTCTTTGCGGTAACGGGGGGAACCCGATGAGCTCACTAATTTTTATCCTGCGCAGGTCCCTGATTAACAATATTAAGGAACTGCTTAAAAAGCCGGGAATACTGATTGTTTATGTTATTATCGGCCTTCTGATGATTACTTCCGCAATCGTATCCGGCAGAACTGAGCCGGCGGAGCATATAGCCCTTGATCCCAATATTGTTAAGGCTATTTTCACCGGATATATATTATTTATCTGCACATTCAGCCTGGCTGCAAGCCTGGGCGGCGGGTCTTACTTCAGGATGGCAGATGTGAATTTCCTCTTTACGGCCCCCTTAAATGCAGGAAGCATCCTGATATATGGGTTTGTCAAGCAAATGGCAGCTAATATTCTTGTCATGGTCTTCATTTCCCTCCAGTACCCCAACTGGAAAAGGATGTTCGGTTTTCTTAACGGCGCAGGCTGGCTTCTGATTTTTGCCTATATCCTTCTGATTGCATTCACTTCCCTGCTTGGTATGGTCCTATATTCCTGGGCATTGAGAAAACCGGGCAGAAAGAGAATCATCAGAAGCCTGATTTATGCAGCCATTGTTCTTATTCTCCTGCCTATACCTGTACAAGCCATCAGGACCGGGGATCTGCTTAAAAGCACGGTTGATTGGCTGTCAAGCGGGGATTTTAAGTATGTGCCGGTTATCGGCTGGTTTTCAGCGGTTTTCCAGGGTGCCGTTACGGGTATTGACATAAATGTCTTATTAAATGCTTCCTATCTTCTGATTGCATCGGTAACAGCCTTTATCTATCTGTACCGAATGGATACGGACTATTTTGAAGATGCGCTGTCAGGCACCGAACTTAAGGAGGCCATGCTGACTTCTGTTCGGGAGGGCAAGACTACCGCTGTAAGCATCCGCCGTTACCGAAAGGTTAATTACCGGATCAGGCTTGAAGGAAGCATGGCAATATTTCAGAAACAAATGCTAGAAAAACGGAAAACAGGAATATGGCTGGTTTCTGCCAGATCCCTGCTTTTCCTTGCAGGGGGTCTGATTGCGGCCTTTGCCCTGCCCCTGGAGAATGTTTTGATACTGACCATTCTGCTGGGCGTTTATGCATATTTCATGATGATAATAACCATGGCAGGGCCTTGGGAGGGAGAGCTTTCAAGCCACTATATATACCTGATTCCGGCACCGCCGCTTAATAAAATGTTTGCTTCCACCTTGCCGGGCATACTTAAGCTGCTTGTCGAGGGAACGCTTATATTCGGAATAACAGGTATAGTTCTAAAAGTACATCCTCTTGTAATTCTAACGATAATAGGTGTTTATGTTTCCACAGGAGGTGTATTTACTTATTTTGACATTATTCTGAGGCGCTTGTTCGGCAGAATGCACAGCAATAATCTGAGAGTGTTTTTCAGAATATTTCTCTCCTTTGTTCTTCTGGCCGTAGCAGCTGTTCCGGCTTCAATCATAATTGCCCTTACCCAAAACTATGCGCTGGGCTTTCTCGCTGCGGCAATAATCAATACTTTCCTGTCCTTTTTATTCATGCTGTTAGGTGTGGGGGTATTCTCCAACCCTGAACTGTCTTAAACGTGTTAAATATATTTATTTTGAGGTGATAAGAATATGAAATATAAAAAGCTTGGAAGTACAGACATGGAAGTTTCAGTAGTTGCACTGGGATGCTGGGCCTTTGCAGGCGGCGGCACCTGGGGCGATCAGGATGATGCTGATTCCGTTGCAACCATACACGCCGCTTTGGATGAAGGCATTAATTTTTTTGATACTGCAGAAGGATACGGAAACGGTTATTCAGAAGAAATATTGGGCAAAACCCTTGAATGCAAAAGACAGGATGTCATAATTGCCACTAAAGTTTCAGGTTCTAACATGACTAAAGAAGGGATTATAAAAGCATGCGAGGAAAGCCTTAAAAGGCTTAGAACCGATTATATAGATCTGTACCAGATTCATTGGCCCAGCAGGTCTGTTCCCTTTGAGGAAACCATGGAAAGCATGATAAGACTGAAGGAACAGGGTAAGATCAGGGGATTCGGCGTATGCAATTTCGGCGAGAAGGATCTTACAGAACTGTTAAAAATTACTCCGATTGAAACCAATCAGATGGCATACAACCTCCTGTGGCGCGGAATAGAGTATAAGATTAAGGATATTTGCGTGGAATACAATATAGGCATTCTTTGCTACAGCCCTATAGCACAGGGACTTCTGACCGGAAAATTCCAAACAGCCGATGATGTTCCGGACGGCAGAGCAAGGACATGGCATTTCTCGAAAAACAGACCTCAAACCCGTCACGTAGGAGAGGGTTGTGAAAAGGAAACCTTTGAGGCAATTGACAGGATAAGAGAAATTGCCGATGATTTGCAGGTTCCCATGGCGGATTTGTCTCTTGCCTGGCTCCTGCATCAGGAAGGGGTTACATCGGTCCTGGCAGGAGGACGGAAACCGGAGCAGGTTATCCAGAATGCAAAAGCAGCAGAATTGAAATTGACTTCAGACATAATTGAAAAACTAAATGAAGCAACCCAGCAGCTTAAGGAAGTTTTGGGCGGGAAAACTGACATGTGGGACGATAGAATAAGATAAACGCTTGGCACGGGTTTTTGCATTCACGTCTGAATGTGAAAGGGAGTATATAAGTTAATGAAACTGATGCTATCCTATATTCGCAGACACATCGGCAAGTTTTTGACGGCTTTGCTTTTCTTAAGCATGGAAACTGCCGCCGACTTGCTGCAGCCTACATATATGTCATTTATTGTGGATAACGGCGTCAAAGCCAAAGATACAGGCAAGATTCTGGAATACGGAGCAATAATGCTCGCAATTGCCGCTATGGGGGCCCTGGGTGCAGTGATGCGCAATATATATGCCACTAAAACTTCCCAGCAGATAGGGAAGGAAATGAGGCTGGACATATATAAGAAGATCCAGACCCTTTCCTTTGAGAACATAGACCGATTGCAGCCATCCTCCATCATAACCAGAATTACAAATGATGTAACCCAGATACAAATGTTCATCAACGGTACCATGCGTATAATGTTGAAGGCGCCGGTAACCTGCCTGGGAGCTCTGATCCTTATTATCTGGCGGACCCCCGGGCTGATTCCTATGATTGTGGTTATTTTAATCATATCCGGGTTTCTGATTGCAGGCAATATGAGGCTTGGATATCCAAGATTTCACAGGATGCAGAAAAGACTGGATCGTTTAAATCAGGTAAGCAGGGAATTTCTTTCTGCTATACGGGTGGTAAAAGCCTTCCGGGCAGAAGAAGAGGAAGAAGAGAAGTTCCGCCAGGCAGCGGAAGGTTTGGCTGCAGCAGGCGTGTCTGCCATGCGGGTCATGGCCGTGTTCGGCCCCTTAATCAATCTGACTGTTAACGCAGGCATTGTAGCCCTACTGTGGATTTCAACCATACAGCCTCCTGCAGAGATAGGCCGGCTTATGGCATCTATTAATTATATGACCCAGGTGCTTTTTGCACTGGGGATGGTATCTCATATTTTGAATTCCGCTGTCCGGGCTCTTGCCTCATCCAGACGGGTGGAAGAGGTGCTTCAGGAAGAGCCTGCCCAGATAAATCACCACGGAGAATTGGAAATAAGGGGCAATATTGTATTCGACAATGTTTCATTCACCTATGCCGGTTCAGCCGCTCCAGCCCTGGAAAACATAAGTTTTCAAGCCCATGCAGGGGAAACCATCGGCATTATCGGCCCGACCGGCTCCGGAAAATCCACCCTAGTGAACCTGGTGCCCCGTTTTTATGATGCAACCTCTGGCCGAATTCTTATAGACGGGATGGACATAAGGCTCATTGATATGAACATACTCAGAAAACTGATTGCCGTTGCCCCGCAGAAGGCTCTTCTCTTCACCGGCACCATAGCCGACAACCTGCGGTGGGGGGATGAGGAGGCAGCTATGGAAGATATTCAAAGGGCGGCGGAAATTGCCTGTGCAGCAGAATTCATTGCTGAAACAGAATACGGGTATGATACCCTTCTCGGCCAGGAGGGCGTCAACCTGTCGGGAGGTCAGAAACAGCGGCTTTCTATAGCGAGGGCACTTCTTCGCAAACCTAAAATCTTGATACTCGATGACTGCACCAGCGCCCTGGATGCCACCACGGAAGCTAATGTGCTCCAGGGCCTTCAAAGGGAAATGACGGATATGACCGTGCTTTTAATCAGCCAGAGAATTTCCACTGTTATGAAGGCAGACAGGATTTTATGCCTGGAAGACGGTAAAGTACAGGGGTTCGGCACCCATGAAGAACTTCTTGCAGGCTGCTCTGCCTATCAGGCCATATATAATTCCCAGATCGGTCAGGGATGGAAAGACAGAACTTATGCAGGAAAGGCAGGTGCGGTCTATGAGTAGGGTTACTGCTCCGCCTCCGGTTATGGGCGGCCGCATGCGGAGGGGCATGCCTATTGAGAAACCGAAAGACATGAAGAGAACCCTGTCCCGTCTGTGG
>JAAZHD010000275.1 GCA_012510895.1 Clostridiales bacterium | reverse complement strand
TTAGAGGTAGCTCTTTTTCCGGTGTTTACTGTACAAAAGGATACTTCAGGTTTTTCACCGGAGACAGCAGGACATATCCTTTATAATGATAAGTGACGGTTTTGTAATTGCTAATTTATTAACATTATGGTATAAAGAAGAAAACATACAAATGCTGAACAGTAGCAAAAGATGAGCGGGCAAGTAAAGATTATTACTACAGATATTAAAAATCCCTGGATTAATCTGGCTCTGGAAGAATACTATTTCTTAAGTCTTGATAAAAACGAATTTATACTTTTTCTCTGGCAGAATAAAGATACGGTAGTTATCGGAAGGAATCAGAATCCCTGGTCAGAGTGCAATCTTGCTTTAATGGAGGAGGACAATATACGTCTTGCACGCAGAATTACCGGGGGCGGAGCTGTTTTCCACGATACAGGGAATCTAAACTTCTCCTTTATCCTAAAAAGAAATATATATGATGTAAGCCGTCAATGTGATGTTATTATTAACAGCCTTAAGAAATTGGGCATTAATGCCGAGAAAAGCGGGCGAAATGACATGACTGTTGACGGAAAAAAGTTCTCAGGCAATGCCTTTGGTTTCAGGGGCAATAATGCGCTGCACCATGGGACCATTCTTGTTAATGCTGACATGGAAAAGATGTCCAGGTATCTTACAGTATCCAATGACAAGATTAAAGCTAAAGGAGTTGCCTCAATAAAAAGCCGTGTTGTTAATTTGAGAGATATCATGCCGGATATAACGGTGGAGATCGTTAAAGAAGCAGTGATTAAATCCTTTACTGATGAGTATGGTCCGGCCTTTGAGACAGTGGATTTCAAGGCAGATGACAAGGATATGTGGCCCAATGATGCTGCTTTCAGAAACATAATGGCCAGGAACAGTTCATGGGAATGGCGCTACGGCGAAACCCCTGATTTTGATATCCATTTTAAGAACAGGTTTTCATGGGGAGGAATAGAACTGTACTTTAAGCTGGATGAAGGGATTATCAGAAAAGCCGAGGTATATTCCGACGCATTGTGTGAGGAGATAATCACGAGGTTGCCGGAGCTTTTTACAGGCACTCGCTTAGACGGCAAAGGGCTGTCGCAAAAACTTAATGACAGCAAAGGAACACTCGGATTTTTGAAAGATCGCGACAGTGAAGATATGGTTTTGAATGACCTTGCAGAATGGCTCTCGAAAGAGCTTTAAATAAATTTTAATAAGTTAACGTATATATTTTTATTGGATTGTCTCATAACGAGCATTATTCTGAGCGGCTTTTGCCATTCGGAACGCCGGCGAAGGATCTTGCCCTCCCTTGACATTCTATGGGCCGGTGAAGGATCTTGCCCGTGATGTGTAAGATCCTTTGGCTCCTCTCCGTACTCTCGGGATGTCATAAAGGGCAGCACGGTATTGGAGACAGTCTTATGAAAACGGAGGATACATATGTCCGCTTTAATTACCTTGAACGACGTATATAAAGTGTACCGAATGGGGCAGGAGAAGATATTCGCAGTGAACGGTGTAAGCTTTGAGATAGAAGAGGGAGAGATTTGCTGTATGAAAGGGCCTTCAGGCTCAGGCAAATCAACGCTGCTGCATCTTATGGCGGGGCTGGATAAACCCTCCAAAGGCACCATAACAATAGGAAAGACCAGGATCGATACTCTGAACGAGAATCAGCTGGCTCTTTTCAGACAACGCTATGTCGGATTTATTTTTCAAAGCTATTATCTTATTCCCACGCTTACAGCCCTTGAAAATGTTGCAATGCCTCTTACCTTCTGCGGTATACCCAAAAGTAAACGGATAAAAAAGGCAATAGAGCTTCTTGAGGCTGTGGGCTTAAAGGACAGGATGAAACATAAACCTTCGGAGATGAGCGGCGGGCAGCAGCAGCGTGTGAGCATCGCCAGGGCCTTTGCCAATAACCCCAAGGTTATCTTTGCCGATGAACCAACGGGAAACCTTGATACGGCCACTACCTTTGAAATGATGACATTAATGACTGAAATGGCTAAAGCCTGGAATCAGACCATGGTAATAGTTACACACTATAATGAAATCTCCGGTTAAGCTTCGCGCATTATCAACATTCGCGATGGCAAGATAGAAAAGATTGAGGATGGAAGGGATTTGCGTGATGAAAAAATTAATGCTTAAAAGAATTGGAACGGGTCTTGTTTTAATGATTTTTTTGCTGACTGCCGTCCTATCGATGGCGGGTACGAAGCTGGAAGTTTATGCTGATGCATCTGATTTTCTGCTGACGCATGGGTATACCAGAGAACTAGAAGAAGGTGATTCTTTCACCTTAGCTCCTTTAAACTTAAAAAACTTAACAGATAAAATCATGACAATTATTCAACTTGATTTTTCAAAGGCTGGTATAGCTGTGCTTGAAAGCGGTGGAACAATATATAATGTAACGAAAAATGTCGAACCTGGTGAGCAAAAAGACCTCAATGAAACACCCGATGAAGACAAAATAAAAATGAGGTTTATCGGTGATGGAAGCAGTAACATAATGACTGTAATTGTTAAATACTCTTTAGATGGCAGTGGGACAATTGAAACAGAAGAAGCAAAACTGGTGTTTAATGTAAGAAAACCGTCTTCATCGGATCCTACTCCTTCTGATCCTTCTGAAGTCAAGCCCAACATAATAGCCACAGTACCGGAAAACTTATCTTTAAATGCAGGAAAGACCGGTTATGTAAGTATTACCTTAAAAAATATCAGTACTGCTTCTTCGGCAAGAGACATTCTCTTTACTCCGGTTTACAGCAGCGAATCCCCGTTTATCTCAGTAACACCGACAACACAAATGCCTATAAAACAGCTTAATATAAATTCTTCTGTGGAATTAAAGCTTATGATAGAAACCGACAAGTTTGCAAATGAAGGGCTTAAGCCTCTGAAATTCAAACTTACATATAAAAATTCCCGGAATTATGAAATTACAACAGAATACACCGTCTACATAAAAGTAGTTAATTATCAGACCAATTGCAAGCTGGTTTTAACACCTTCAGGCAGCATTTCAGCAAGCGTCGGAAGCACATTCCAGCTGCCGTTGACACTGAAGAATGACGGGAATCTTTCTGCCAGGGATGTTAAAATAACGCTAAAGGGTCTTTCTCAAAACACATTTACCCTTGTATCAGGCACGGGACGTGTTGATTTTGACAGGCTATACGGGAATGAGACCAGAAGTCTGAACTTTACTCTAAGGGCATCCTCATCATTGAAAGGCGGAAGCCATCCTGTTACATTTTCCCTTGTCTATACCGATGAAAAAGGAACAGTGATAAGTGAGGACCAGGAGATTTGGATCCCAATATCCGGAAGCGGCGGAGCGGTTCTGGAGATTCTTGAAATAAAACCTTCCATGACAACGGTAAAACCGGGTGATACTTTCAATATTGCCGTAAAGATTAAAAACAGCGGAGAGTATGATTCCGGCCAGGTGAAAATAACGGCGGACGGAACTTCGGCTTTGCTGCCTGTATCTCAGAACTTATATATCGTTCAGAACATTAAGAAGGGTGAAGAAAAAAATATAAACTTCAATTTCCAGCCAAAGCCTGATGCCGTAAGAGGCGGCGTTCCCATTACCATAAGAGTCGAACCCGTTGATAGCCAGGACGGAATTGCAATTTCCCAGGCAATATCGGTATTTATTGATTCAGATTCTACCGGGGACTCTAAAGAAGGCAAAAATGTTCCAAAAATCATCATAAAAAGTTATTCCTCCGATCCAACCCTTGTAAAAGCGGGAGAAAACTTTAATCTCAGCATGGAGTTTTTAAATACTCACAGTACAAGACTGGTTCGTAATATTAAAGGCAGCTTCTCGGTTACTGAAAGCTCCAGTGAAACAGGGAATGTCTTTACGCCGGTAGGCAGCAGCAATACCTTCTACGTTGACAAAATCGATCCCCAGGAAACTGCGACATGGAATGTGACCCTCTATACCATTCCTGATGCCAAATCAAAAACATATACAATGAGTATAGCTTTTGAATATGAGGATGATTTGGGAACCCAGCATACAGCTACCGAGGTTATCGGAATACCCGTTTATCAGCCCTCCAGGTTCGAAGTTTCCGAAATCTCAGTGCCGCCTGAAACATTTGTAGGCCAGCCG
>JAAZHD010000274.1 GCA_012510895.1 Clostridiales bacterium | reverse complement strand
GTACCGGAAGCTCCCCAGTGATACCTCCTATACCGGGGCTGGATAAAGTTAAATATAAATTTGCATTCACCACATTGGATGACGCTAAAGCATTAGGGAATGTTCTGAAAGAGAATATAAAGGTGCTGATTATAGGGGCAGGGCTTATTGGGCTTAAATGTGCTGAGGGTATCAGTTGTTGTAAAGATGTGGAAATTATTAGTGTGGATTTATCACCTAAAATTCTTTCCAGCATATTGGATGATGAAAGTTCAGAAATTATAAGAAAGCACTTGGAAAAAAATAATATTAAGTTCTGCCTTGGTCACCGGATAAAAGAGTTTAAGGATAATACTGCCTTTCTTGACGACAACAGTAAAATACGGTTTGATGTACTGATAATGGCAGCCGGGGTACGCCCAAATATATCCCTGATTAAGGATATCGGAGGTAAAACAAATAAAGGAATTATCATTGATGAAAGATGCCAAACTTCTGTTCCGGATATTTATGCAGTAGGTGATTGTTGTGAAAGCCTTGATGTTTCCTCGGGAGAATCGAAACTGATGGCACTTCTTCCCAATGCTTATATGCAGGGGGAATGCGCCGGAATGAATATGTCAGGCGCAGATTACGTTTTTGACAGGGCTGTTCCAATGAATTCAATCAGTTTGTTTGGAAAACATATAATGACTGCGGGAACCTATTCAGGTCAGGTTTATTATGAATCCAATGGCAAAAATTATAAAAGTCTGTTTTATTCGAACAACAAACTGAATGGTTTTATTTTAATCGAAAACATTGAAAAAGCAGGCATATACGTCTCACTTATAAGAGAAAAAAACACCGCTTGATACACTGGATTTTGAACTTATATGTAAAACGCCGGGATTAATGGCTTTCAGCAAAAAAGTCCGGGCTGAAATATTGGGAGGGAAAATTGATAATGAATCTGCAGGCTCGTAAATTAGGATATTGTATATTGAATGAAGAAATAAGGAAAGCAAATGAGGATATAACAGTGGACGAATGCTGCGGTGAACGTTTTATAGGAAGCGGCGCTTCGTCAAAGGCTATAACGATAAACGGCACGCCTGGGAATGCATTAGGTGCTTATCTTGACGGAGCAACCATAATAGTGAAAGGTAATGCCCAGGATGCAGTCGGAGACACAATGAATGACGGAAAAATTATTATATATGGTAATGCCGGCGATGCCTTGGGATATGCAATGCGCGGCGGTAAAATTTTCGTAAAAGGTGATACCGGATATCGGACAGGTATCCATATGAAGGAGTATAAGGATAAAAAGCCTGTTATTGTGGTAGGCGGAAGTACAGGAAGTTTTTTAGGTGAATACCTGGCAGGCGGTATAATTATTGTTTTAGGTTTATACTCTGATGATTGTCCTGTAGGTAACTTTATGGGGACAGGAATGCCCGGCGGTCAGATATTTATCAGGAGCAATAGATTACCGGTGAATCTGCCAAAACAGGTAGCGGTCGGCATGGCAAATGATTCGGATTTAAATATGATAAGTGAATATCTGATTGAGTTTTCAGATGTTTTTAATATTAACATTGATGAAATACAACGAAAAACATTTTATAAGCTTTCGCCGAATGCTAAAAATCCTTATAAGCAGCTGTATACTTTAAACTGATTTTGAATTTTGACTAAAGAAACTTTGTTATAATCTGTGACTGCTTAAAAACTAAAAATCATGAGAAGGGATAAGGAATATGACTAAATTTATTTTTGTAACAGGAGGAGTTGTATCCGGCCTTGGTAAAGGAATTACAGCCGCCAGCCTCGGAAGGCTGCTGAAGCAGAGAGGATTAAAAGTTACGGCACAGAAGCTGGATCCATACATGAATGTGGATCCGGGAACCATGAGCCCTTTTCAGCATGGTGAAGTGTTCGTCACTGATGACGGAGCAGAAACTGACCTGGACTTGGGACACTATGAACGATTTATGGATGAAGACTTAAACAAATTTTCCAATCTTACTTCCGGCATGGTTTATTGGAATGTGCTTAACCGTGAGCGGACAGGCGGCTATTTAGGTCAGACAGTTCAGGTTATTCCACATATAACCGGTGAAATAATAGATTTTATTTGCAAGAGTGCTGAAAAAGGCGGCGCTGATGTCCTTATAACAGAAATTGGAGGCACAACGGGAGATATTGAGAGTCAGCCTTTTCTTGAAGCCATAAGACAGATCGCTCTCACAAAAGGCAAGGAAAACTGCCTTTTTATTCACGTTACGCTTGTTCCGTATCTAAAAGGATCCAATGAACATAAATCCAAGCCTACACAGCATTCGGTCAAGGAACTAAGATCAATGGGTATCTCGCCCGATATCATCGTAGCCCGGTCAGACGAACCTATGGACGATGAAGTCAAGGCTAAAATATCATTATTTTGTAATGTTAAACCCGACTGTGTAATTGAAAATCTTACCTTGCCATGCATTTATGAAGCTCCGCTTATGATGCATAACAGCGGACTGGACGATGTAGTCTGCCGGGAACTGAACCTGAAAACCAGGGAACCTGATTTGACTGAATGGCGAAACATGATAAACAAAATAAAAGAACGCAGGGAAGAAGTTGTTATAGCAATTGTAGGAAAATATGTTAAGCTTCATGATGCATATCTTTCGATTATAGAAAGTTTGAATCATGCAGGTATTCACACAGGTTTAAACGAAAAAATCAGGTGGGTGGACAGCGACAGTTTGAATAAGCAGAATGTTTCTGAAAGATTGGGTGTCGTAAACGGAATTATAATTCCCGGAGGTTTTGGCTACAGGGGAATTGAAGGCAAGATTACCGCATGCCGGTATGCGAGAGAAAATGATATTCCATACCTGGGAATATGCCTGGGCATGCAAATCAGCGTTATTGAATTTGCTCGCAATGTTTGCGACCTGGCAGATGCGCATTCTGCCGAATTCAAAGAAGACTGCCTTCATCCGGTCATTAACCTGATGGAAGACCAACTTGGAGTAACTAAAAAAGGCGGAACAATGAGGCTTGGTGCTTATCCATGCAAGGTGCAAAACGGAACAAAGCTTCGTCTCCAGTATGGTAAAGAGTTAATCAGTGAACGTCACCGTCACAGGTATGAGTTTAATAATGCTTACAGAGAAATTGTAACCAGGCACGGAATGGCAATCAGCGGCACATCTCCCGATGACACCCTGGTTGAAGCCATTGAACTTCCTGAAAAAAGTTATTTTATAGGGGTGCAGTATCATCCTGAATTTAAGAGCAGGCCCAATAAACCTCATCCTTTATTTCTGGGTCTTTTGAAAGCTGCTATGAAAAGAAAAGGAGACAGTTATGAAAATTAACAGTAATTATTTGAATTTAAAGGACAGTTATCTTTTCTCATTGATTGCAAAAAAGGTTAACGAATATAGGGAACTGTATCCCCAAAAAGATATTATCCGGCTTGGAATAGGTGATGTTACATTGCCTCTTGTACCCGTGGTTGTGGATGCCATGCACAGGGCTGTTTCTGAAATGGGAAATGCCGAAACATTCAGAGGATACGGGGAGGAGCAGGGATATGCCTTTTTAAGGCAGGCTGTATGCAATTACTATGCAAAAAAGGGCGTAATGACTGACATAAATGAGGTGTTTATAAGCGACGGGGCAAAAAGCGATCTTGGCAATATTCTTGATATTTTTGATACTGACAACAGAGTAATTATTCCCGATCCCGTTTATCCTGTGTATGTGGATACAAATATAATGGCAGGTCGTGAAATCATATTCATAAACGGCAGTAAACACAATGGTTTCCTGCCGCTGCCGAATGAAAACCTGGATGGTGATATTGTATATATATGTTCGCCGAATAATCCTACTGGGGCAGTTTATACAAGTGAGCAGTTAAAAATCTGGGTGGACTGGGCTTTGGTAAGGAAGGCGGTTATTCTGTTTGACAGCGCCTATGAAGCCTTTATCCAGGATGACAGCCTGCCCACAAGTATTTTTCAAATTCCCGGTGCCAGAAGCTGTGCCATTGAGTTTTGCTCGCTTTCCAAAACAGCCGGTTTTACAGGAACAAGGTGCGGTTATACGGTTGTACCCTTTGATCTTGAAAGAAACAATGCATCACTGAATAAACTGTGGCTCAGGCGTCAAACAACCAAGTTCAACGGAGTTCCGTACATAGTGCAGAGGGGAGCAGAAGCTGTGTTTACGGAATTAGGCCTGACTATCTGCTGCATTGCTGCAATATCGTGGGTACTCCGGGAATAGGTTTCGGGAATAATGGAGAGGGATTTTTTCGTCTGACTGCTTTTGGAAACAGGCAAAATGTAATTGAAGCCATGAAAAGAATAAGAAATATTAAGTTTTAACCTTAATCGAAACCATTTAAACTTTATTCTTCTGGTTTTATAATATTTAGCCAGTTCCTGGCTTCATTTATGGCCTGTTTCACAGTGTTTGCCGCGGGCCCTCCCGGCAGTTTTCTCTCGTTTACACAAGTATCCAAAGCCAAGGCATAGTATATATCTTCCTCAAATAATGGTGAGAATTCCTTCAGCTGTGTTAAATTTAGATCCAGCAGGCTGATATTGTGCTTTATACAGTGCAGTACCATCCTGCCTATGACTTCATGAGCACTTCGGAAAGGAAGCCCTTTTTTGACCAGGTAGTCTGCCGCATCAGTAGCATTGGCAAATCCTGACAAGGCACCTTGCTTCATCCGGTTAGCACTAAACTTAACAGTGGACAGCATTCCTGTAAAAACCCTTAGACATTGCTTTACGGTGTCCAGACTGTCAAACAGGGCTTCCTTGTCTTCCTGCATGTCCTTGTTGTAGGCCAGGGGAAGGGCTTTCATGACGGTCAGCAGTGCCATCAGGTTCCCATATACCCTTCCTGTTTTGCCCCGTATCAGTTCTGCAACATCAGGATTCTTCTTTTGCGGCATTATGCTGCTGCCGGTGCTGTATGAATCATCCATTGTAACAAATCCAAATTCATCTGTCGACCATAGTATCAGTTCTTCACAAAAGCGACTCATATGCATCATTATCATGGAACAGCATCCAAGGGTTTCAATAATATAATCCCTGTCACTGACGGCATCCAGGCTGTTGCGGGTTATATCTGAAAAACCCAGTTCTTTGGCAACCCATTCCCTGTCCAATGGATAAGTAGTGCCGGCCAGTGCACCGGAACCCAGAGGCATAACATTTATTCTTTTTCTGCACTCCATCAGCCGTTCCATATCCCGGCGAAACATTTCAAAATATGCCATAATATGGTGCGCCAGGGTAACCGGCTGTGCCTTTTGCAGATGAGTATAGCCGGGCATGTAAGTTTCCGTATGGTTCTGTGCAAGTTCCAGCAGTTTATATTGAAGAACCGACAACAACTGCAGGATCTGTCCGGTCTCATCTCTTGCATACATCCTGGTATCCAGCGCTACCTGATCATTTCTGCTTCTGCCGGTATGAAGTTTTTTTCCCGCTTCACCGATACGTTTAATAAGCAGGGTTTCAATGTTCATATGGATATCTTCTGCTTCAGTGCTGAAAGTTATTGAGCCTGATTCAATTTCCTTCAGCAATTGCTCCAGGGCGGTGCAGATCAATCCGGCTTCTTCTTTTGAAATAATGCCCTGCTTTCCAAGCATTCGAGCGTGGGCTATACTGCCTAAAATATCATGCCGATACAGCCGCCAGTCAAAATGGATTGAGGAATTGAAGTCATCCACTTCCACAGCTGTTTTCTTTTCAAATCTGCCGCTCCATAGTTTCATGATTTGGATCCTTTCTCTTGTTCCATTAAAGCACGCATTTTAAGAGGAAGACCAAAAAGTCGTATGAATCCTTCCGCATCTTTTTGATTGTAAACTTCATCTTCACCAAATGTGGCAAATTCTTCACTGTACAAAGAGCAGGGAGATTGTACTCCGGCAGGCATGACATTGCCCTTGTACAGCTTCAGCCGAACTTTGCCGGTGACTGTTTTCTGTGTTTCATCAACAAAGGCAGACAAGGCTTCACGCAGAGGCGTAAACCATTTTCCATCATATACCAGTTCTGCGAACTTAACAGCAATCAGCTGCTTATAATGCAGGGTATCGCGGTCAAGTGTAATGGATTCCAGTTCCCGGTGGGCGGCATACAGAATGGTTCCTCCCGGTGTTTCATAGACGCCGCGTGATTTCACGCCTACCAGGCGATTTTCAACCATATCAGTTATTCCAATGCCATGCTTTGCTCCTATCTTGTTCAAAAGCTTTATCAGGGATACGCCGTCATAAGGAGTTCCGTTTACTTTTACCGGAATTCCTTTTTCAAAATCTATTTCTACATATTCCGGTTCATCCTGTGCCTTTGTGGGAGGGGTGCAAATCATGTATAAATTTTCACTTGGTTCATTCCATGGATTTTCCAGGTCGCTGCCTTCATGGCTGAGATGCCATAAATTCCGGTCCATGCTGTAGTTTTTTTCTTTGGAAACTGATATATCGATATTTCTTGCCATTGCGTATTCTATTTCTTCATCCCTGGATTTAATGTTCCATATTCTCCATGGAGCAATAATTTTTAGCTTTGGATTCAGAGCCATTATAGTAAGCTCAAATCGCACCTGATCATTACCCTTGCCGGTTGCCCCGTGGCATATTGCAATGGCGCCTTCCTTTTCTGCAATTTCAACCAGGCGCTTGGCTATAACCGGCCTTGCCATGGATGTACCCAGAAGATATTTTTTTTCGTAAATTGCACCGGCTTTCAGAGTAGGAAATATAAAATCGTTGACAAATTCTTCCTGGAGATCTTCTATATAGATTTTACTCGCACCTGTTTTAAGTGCTTTTTCTTTAAGGTCTTTCAGTTCTTCATCCTGGCCTACGTTGCCTGCAACCGCAATTACTTCATAATCATAGTTTTCCTTAAGCCAGGGAATAATGATAGATGTGTCCAGTCCTCCCGAGTATGCAAGAATAACTTTTTGCTTTTCAGACATAGTTTCACCTTTCTTCTTAATTAGTATATAATGTATGCGTGTTATTCAGTACCATCTCTACACATGTGAAATAATTATACATTAAAATGCATAATTATGCAATATATTTATATAAAATTTCTGCTTTCGTATTTTAGCGTGATATGCCGTATGGCCGCCTGTTAAACTAACAGTTCCTCCATCACCGCACCATCTGCATCAGGCAATGATATCCCAAGGGCCCGGGCAAGAGTGGGCGCAATATCAACAATAGAGCGGCGGTCCAGAATTACACCTTCCTTAAAAGAAGGTCCCTTAGCATAAAACACCGGCTGCGGCCCTTTGTCCGGAAGATAGCCGTGGCTGGCTCTGCCAAAACGATAGTCACTGAAATCGAAATTTGTCACAATCGGGCGAATATAGTTTTCTCCGAAAGAAGTATACCCGTCGGTTTCAAGTATAAAAGCAAAGTCTCCGCACAGGTGCTCACTTTCGTTTGCTTCCGCCGCGGTGTAAACTTCACTGATGCCGTAAATCTGCTCATCCCGCATGTGGCACAGCAGCCCATATACTTCATCATAAGCATCGGGCTCATTGATATATACAGCTGCCGACATCCCCAGCGAATGGCATATAGCCTTCCAATGAGTAAGATTTCCATCACTATCATATTGAATCAGCCCATGGTCAGCAAAAATCACATTGGGGTGGATAATCCGCTTAACCTCCATCTGACCATGGTCGCTTAAAAGCACAAAATCGGTCTGCTCAAGAGCCCCTGCATCCTGCAGAGCTTCTGCCAGCATGCCGATCCATTCATCAACCTCATGTAAGCCCTGAAGGATCATATCATTAAAAAGACCGGTTTTGTGGCGGTAGGCGTCAATGTTGGCCGGATGGAGGGCAATCAAATCGGGATCAAATTCCCGTATTATATCACAGGCGCATTTAACCACAAAATAATCGCAGCCGGGATGAATCCTGTCTTCGAGTTTACTTACATGCTTATCAACCACCCGGGTTAAAACTTCCTCAGATGTGCCGGATCTGGCAAATGCGTCACGACTGGTTTCTTCTTCGCTTTGCGCCCAGTATTCATTAATCAGGTAATCGATATGAGGATGGTTGCCGGTTACCGGCCAAAATACGGATGCCGTTTTGAGTCCTTTTGCTTTCGCCGCTGAAAAAAGATCCGGGACAACCAGGTTATCGGCAAACCACCGCCATGGATAATTCTTCGATCCCGCTTCAAAATGGCCATTTGAATAGACCATGTGACGATTGGGATAAGTTCCTGTTATTATGCTGGTGTGGGCAGGATATGTAATTGTTGGATAGATTGATCTCATCTTCTTCACAGCAGCCCCGCCGGCTATGTACTTTTGAAAGCATGGCATGGTGGACAGGTAGTCCATATCTTCAGCAACTAGGGCATCCACAGACAGGATAAGCAGTTTTTTTCGCTGTTTCAATTTAAAATACCCTCCTTTATACATTAAAATTAGTATACAATTTACAAGACAGCTTGATTATAACATAAAAAAACTCACTCTATTAGATAGTGTCTACACGAGAATTATGATATAACAGAGAAAACGCATAGGAGGTTTTCTCTATGGAGCAAGCGGCATACCATCGGCATGATATATCAGATAAGGTTTGGGCATTGTTAAAGCCGCATTTGCCTGGACAAAGGGGTCAATGGGGTGGAATCG
>JAAZHD010000273.1 GCA_012510895.1 Clostridiales bacterium | reverse complement strand
GTCTGATTTCGTCCGGTATCGTGTCAGTGCTTTTTATGATTCCGGCCTTGTTTTTCCCTGCGCAAGTAATGAGGATTTACTCCAAGGATCCGGCCGTTATTGATGCAGGAGTCAGATACCTGCGCATTATAGGATGGAGCTACATCGTTACAGCCATCAGCTTTTCTTATGCTTCCGTATTAAGAAGCACAGAACAACCCAGGCTGCCCATGGTAATGAGCATTGTGGCCCTTATCACCAATGCTGTTTTAAATTATATAATGATTTTTGGGAAACTGGGCTTCCCTGCCATGGGAGTAGAAGGTGCGGCTCTTGCAACCTTGATTGCCAGGGTGCTTGAGATGGCGCTTATGGTAATTTTCGTATATGCCGGCAAGTATGTGCCGGCAGCCCGCATCAGGGAATTGTTCGATTTGTCCCGAAACTTCGTTGCCCGTTTCTTTCGTACTGCAACCCCGGTTATTCTCAATGAATCCATCTGGTCCCTGGGAGTATCAATATACTCTGTAATATACGGCCGTATAGGCACCAATGCAGTAGCAGCGGTAAATATATCAGGCTCTGTTATAAACCTGGCAATGGTACTCTTCCAGGCCATGAGCAATGCGTCCGGAATTATAATAGGTAATCGGATCGGCGGAGGGGACGAGGACAAGGCCTATTTATATGCCAAACGGCTGCTCACTTTAGGCCCGGTTTTTGCTGTTTTCATGGGAAGCTTATTAATGCTGACAAGTGATTTCTTTGTAAGCTTTTATAAGGTAACAGCTGATGTTCACCAAAACTCTGTAAGAATACTTATGATATTCAGTATTCTCATGCCTATTCGAATATTCAACCTGATTAATATAGTGGGCGTGCTCAGAAGCGGCGGGGATACAAAATACTCCTTATTCCTAGATACCATAGGTGTCTGGTTTATCAGTATTCCCCTGGCCATGTTCGGGGCACTGTACCTCCGCCTTCCTGTTTACTGGGTTTATCTGCTGGTAGGGATGGAAGAAGTATTTAAGGCTGCCCTTGGGTTAAGACGCTTCCGTTCCAGGAAGTGGATCAACAATCTGGTGAAAAGTGAGGTTATGCAGGAAGAGGCGGACAAGGAACCTGCTCCAACCATGTATTAAAAAACCCCTGGGTATGTAATCATGCCCAAGGGTTTTTTTAATATTTTATCGCATTTTGTTATAAGCCTTTTGGTCATATTCGGAGAGGAAAGAAGCAATAAGCTGAATGGCCTTTTTCAATTCTTCTTTTGGAGGCAGGAAGACCAAACGGAAATGATCCGGATTGGGCCAGTTAAAACCTGTACCCTGAACCAACAACACCTTTTTTTCCACCAGAAGATCCCTTACAAACATCATGTCATCTTCAATGTTAAATTTCTTTACATCAATCTTAGGAAAGGCATAAAAAGCGCCCTTTGGTTTAATGCACGAAATTCCCGGAATGTCGTTTAACATTTCGTAGGTTAGATCACGCTGCTGCCTGAGCCTGCCTCCGGGCACAATATATTCATTGATACTCTGGTATCCTCCTAATGCGGTTTGTATGGTGTACTGAGCCAGAGCATTACTGCAGAGCCGCATAGAGGCCAGCATGGTAAGTCCTTCAATATAGTCTTTGGCATCTGATTTCTTGCCGCTTAAGACCATCCAGCCTGCTCTGAAACCGGCAATGCGGTGAGACTTGGACAAGCCGTTAAAGGTTACACACAGAACACCTTTGGTAAGAGAAGCCGCGGAATAGTGTTTTTCATCATCATAAAGGATCTTATCGTAGATTTCATCGGAAAAAAGGATTAGATCATGTTCCTCAGCCAGCTTGACTATGTCCATTAATACGGATTTGGGATAAACAGCACCGGTTGGATTGTTCGGGTTTATAATCACAATACCCTTTGTATTGGGGGTAATTTTTCTCTTCATGTCATCAATATCCGGATACCAGTCAGACTTCTCGTCACAGAGATAATGAACCGGGGTACCGCCGGCCAAATTTATGGAGGCGGTCCAAAGGGGATAATCCGGTGCCGGTACAAGTATTTCGTCACCATGATCCAGCAGAGCCTGCATGGACATCATAATTAACTCGCTGACACCGTTTCCCAGATAAATATCATTAACGGTAACATCTTCGATATTTTTTTGCTGGCAATACTGCATTATGGCTTTTCTGGCCGGGAATATGCCTTTTGAATCTGTATAGCCTTGTGCATTTCGGATATTGTATATTACATCATGTATAATTTCATCCGGCGCTTCAAAGCCGAAAGGCGCCGGGTTGCCTATATTCAACTTAATTATTTTGTAGCCTTCCTCTTCCATGCGGATGGCTTCATCCATTACGGGGCCTCGGATATCATAAAGAACATTGTCCAGTTTGCTGGATTTTTTAATAATAGACATGTTTAAGCCTCCTCAGAGCCGAATATAATCTGTTCACAATTATATAGAAATAATTTGTCAAAATCAAGAAAACAATGTTTGCTTTCTGTAGAAAAGATCCAAAAACTATAGTAAACTATATTTAGTTTATTTTAAGGAAATTCATGGTCTTGATCAGTCTCTGCAATTTACAATTCGTGTAAAAGATTTGACTCCTTATAATTATTTTAATTGACTCAAGTTCTGAAATATTCACCTGAATCCATTAGTTTTTCTTTAACAGAATGATGGGAGGGGTAGAGTTGTTAATATCAGAAAACGGACGAAGCAAATGCCAAATAGTGATTGCTAATAAGGCCGGCAGGCAGGTGCGTTACGCAGCTTCACAATTACAGCAATTTTTGTTTGAGATAGGGAGCTGCAGGATTCCTGTAATAGAAGCAACTGCAGAGGACGAGAACAGAGTTTGGGAAAATTCCATTATATTATTCGAAGATCAAAATCTGGGGCCTGAAGAGTTTTGTTTGCAAACAAAAGATAACAACCAATTATTCATATCAGGAGGCCTGCCTCGCGGTGTTGTTTACGGTGTTTTTACTTTACTGGAAGATTATCTGGGCTGTAAATGGTTTTCTTCCAGGGTTAGCCGTATACCCAAGCGAGAAATCATTGAACTGCCGGCAATATCAGAAAGGCAAAAGCCCGCATTTGAATATCGTGAGCCGTATATGCGGGATGCATTTGATCCTGCATGGTGCCTGCGCAACCGTATGAATTCCAATAAAAGCTTTATTCCGTCCGATTACGGCGGTCATATGAGATGGTATAATTTCCATCATTCTTTTTATCAGCTGATCAATGAAAAAGACTATTTTGATGAACATCCTGAATATTTTTCAATGGTAAACGGGAAACGGGTGCGCGAGCGTTCACAGTTTTGCCTTACCAATCCCGATGTGGTCAGGATATGTACGGAAAAGGTTCTGGAACGGATCCGCGAAAACCCTGAGTGCACTGTCTTTTCTGTAGGTCAGAATGACTGGGGCAATTACTGTCAGTGCGATAACTGCAAAGCAATAGATGAAGCTGAGGGCAGCCAGTCCGGTACTGTGATTAATTTTGTAAACCAAATAGCCGAAGAGGTTGAGAAACGATATCCGGATAAGCTCATACATACTTTTGCCTACAGGTATACACGAAAAGCACCTCGAAGTGTACGTCCCCGCAGGAACGTAATTGTGAGGCTGTGTACAATTGAATGCTGTTTTTCTCATCCATTGGAAGAATGCGGTGAGCATAATGGAGACAACTTATTCTTAAGGGATTTAAAGGAATGGTCAGCCATTACAGACCGGCTTTATATATGGGATTACGTAACCAACTTTTCTCATTACCTTCTGCCTTTTCCCAACCTCAATGTTCTGGAAGCCAATATCAAGCTCTTTCACAGGTACGGCGTCAAAGGCGTGCTTGAACAGGGGAATTTTTCTTTTGGCGGCGGCGGAGAAATGAATGAACTGCGTGCCTATGTGCTGGCCAAACTGCTTTGGAATCCGGATTATGGTGCCAGGAGAGCTATTGATGAGTTCCTGGACGGTTATTTCGGCGGTGCAGCTCAGCCGATAGGAGAATGGTTGAAGCTTGTTCATGATGCAGCAGCCCCGTATCATGCCCGTATTTATGACGGGCCTGATGCACCCTATTATTCCGATGAACTGATCAGAAAAGGATTTGAATTATTTGACAGGGCAATTAATTTGGTTTCAAATGAAGAAGAAAGAGCGCGAGTGGAAATAGCACGGCTGCCTGTTCGATATCTGGCAATATGCCGTATGTCACCGGATGATCCGGCTCGAAGTGTTTTAATTGACAAATTTGCCGATGATGTAAGGGCAGCAGGCATAACGGAACTCTGGGAGCGGAAGCGGCTGGAACCGACAATTGAATATTTGAAGAATAACTGGTTAGACAGAAAAAGGGAGATCCCCAGGTGGAGCTATTATATGTAAAACCAGAACCTGTCCATAATAACGCTGTGTAAAAAAATTATGGAGTGAAACTATGGCACAACAGGAATTATTTATATCAATTGATGGCGGCGGTACAAAAACTGATACCGTGTTGTTTTCAAAAGACGGAAAAGTATTAAAACGGGCTATAGGAGGCCCTTCAAACTCTTCGGTAATAGGATTCAGGCGTTCAGCTCAAACTCTCCAGGCTTTGCTTGAGGAGCTTTTGTCAGAATGCGGCGGTCTGAATACATCGATTTGTTCTGTATTTGCAGGTATTGCCGGAGGAGGTGTCGGCGCCAACACCGAAAGGTACAGGAAGCTTATTAAAGATCTATTACCTAACGTAAAACATATCTGCAATGGAAATGATGCAATTAATGCCCTGAATTCAGGTGTCGGCACAAAAGACGGCATGGCATTGATAGCCGGAACAGGTTCGGCAGTGTATACCCGCAGTCAAGGAAAAGTATATCAGGTTGGCGGCTGGGGCCATTTATTCGGCGATGAGGGCAGCGGTTACGATATAGCAAGCAGGGGTCTGCGCCGAGTCCTGATGGCAATTGACGGACGGGCTTCCTACACTGTTATGTGTGAACTTTTTGCTGATCACCTGGGCAGATCGGTTGTTGATGCCATACTTGATATATATGACGGAGGTAAGCATTATGTTGCATCGCTTGCTCCAATTGTGTTTAAGGCCGCTGATAAAGGCGATGAAGCAGCCATTAATATATTGAAGGAGTGTGCTAATGAACTGAGGAGCATGCTGCTGGCTGGATGCCGGTACCTGGAAACCACACCGTACCATGTGGTGCTTACCGGAGGCATTTGGAAAGCCGGAAATGGTTTATTGGAGAATTTTTTAAGAGAAATAACGGATGACCGTTTTGTGTTTATTCATCCTGCACTTCCCCCGGTTTACGGCGGCGCCATAGAAGCCATGTCAATCGGGGGCTATGAAATAACAGATGAATTTGAAGCTAATTTTGCCCGTACTTTTAACCTGGTGCAGCCTGAATTTATTTCGACAGAAAAAGCAGTTGACTCAGAAGCGGGAAAGGAGTGAACTGAAGTGAGAAAGCGGGTTTTTGCGTTTAATAATGAAGTGTTAACCATAAAAGCTGACATTGATTTGGAGAAGGATGCGCTTGTACTGGCATTATCTTATGCCGATGGCTTTGAAACCGAATTAAGCATTAAAGACGGCATGGGAAGCGAATCTGTCTCATCAAGATATTTTATGGATTACATCAAAGAAAGAATATGGTTTTTTAGCAAAGAAACCAGGGTGGTATTTGAAGGTGATAACAGGGTGTGTCTGCGAGCCCCGCTTCATGCAGCCGGTTTCCGCGGGTCGGTGGATATATATTATGATTTTGTATTTAATCCGGAAAACAGTGCAATGAAGGTAACCACATGGTTTGGTGAAGGGGGTTTTGCTCCTGTATTCAGCCTGAACTGGCTGGATATAAGCGCTGACATATCAGCTTTTCCATCGTTTTTCGGATGCATGCCGGAATGGGAAGGACGAACAAAAGAAATGAAGGAACCCCTGGCCTTTTTTGATGCAGCAGCTTTATACGGCTGTTATGGCATGCTGGGAGTGGGAGGCGTTGGCAAAACGCTGATTTCTGCCGGCAAAGAAAAAATACGATTGATGCCATTCTACGAGCTGGGAAATTTTAACGGCAATGCATGTTGTTTCGATAAAGATTCAAGGTTGTCAGCCTGGCTGATTTTTGCTCCATGGAAGGGATCAAAAGATTTTCTTGACAAAATCAAAGCCTTGGAAGCATTGTTTACTCAGTCCAAAATTACAGAACCTCCTGATGCAAGAGAACTAACTTTAAAAAGCGGTGATCTGCATGCAAGTCTTATAGTGACCCACGACAGTGCTTATCTTAAATCAGTGGTCCGCTGTGATGCTGAATCATGTTACCTGACACCGCTGTTATACATAACATTGCGTGATCTAAGGGATGGATTGCTTTATCAATTATCATCATCAGAAGCTTGGAGAGAAGTAAGAGTAAAGCAGCTGCCCGGATATG
>JAAZHD010000272.1 GCA_012510895.1 Clostridiales bacterium | reverse complement strand
TAAGCAAGCTCATCCAATGCTACCACCTGGATCTCCATAGGCAGGAAGCTGCCCAGCTTATGTATGCTGACAGTTTGAAAAGCTTTTGATATTGCGGCTATGCTGGCCATCCCCGCTCCTTTAACCGACCAGGTGCCGGCATAAAAAGATTGTATATCTTTATGCGCTTGTTCCACCTCTTCATCACTGATTTTTCTTAGCGGAACGTCCACAATTTTTCGGCCGAAACGGATATTATGGTTGTTTTCATCAGTTTCAGGAGCCTTTAATCTATTGTATACCTTTATAACTTCTGCAGCCAAAATGCTTCCAACTTTTTTTGCAAACTCATATCCACTGACAGTATTATTTTCCGGATGCATTGCATCTATATGATTTATATCACCTGCTGCTCCGTTGATATACAAAACTTCACAATCAGGAAGCTGTTTTTGAACCGCCCCCCTCAAATGTCCGGGGTAATCTGCCGAATAACAGCTTCCGCTTGTCATATCAGGATGCAGAGTAAAATTAACCACTAACAATTCCCCGCTGCCATCCAGATATTTGAATCTTACTACTCCTACAACAGGATCTATTTCCCCAATGGGCTCAACAATGTCCGGGTTCCCTCTGCCCGGATTGGTTGTGATGCTTCCGTCTTTCATGCGGAATCGTCTGATAAAGGAAATACTTTCTTCTTTTCCATATCCGATGTCCATAGTGCAGTATTTCAGATTGTCAGATGCCATCTGGGCTGTATCAGCAATTTTTCTGATGAGCATTTCCATATACGCATCGTCCTGGCCGCCCATATGTTTAGCCTTTTCCCTGTCTTCAACCCTCTTTACATAAGGCCCTGTATGTGTATGGGTGGAATGAATCATAACCTGCTCTGCTGACAAGCCCAGCCTTTCACCGATTAACTTTCTGGCTGCATTCGCATATTCAGTATCCAGACCGATCAGGTCACAGCTGATCAGAATCCACTTTATATCATCCTGATCATCAGAAACAGCAACTGCTGAAGCATATAAGGGATCCAGTATGCCCACTGCTTCGCGCCTGCGGAAATAACCTGCCATACATACTCCCAATGGCGGTGTAATATCTACCTTTGCAAAGCCTGCCTTGATAAATGATTTTTCCATGTCAACATCTCCTTTAAAATATCTTTTTATATGCACATACTCAGGTCAAACTTATTATTAATGGCTTCTGCAGTCAAAATCAGCATAAACCCAGAAAGCCACTATAGTAAGTGGCTTGTTAGAATCATGGTCCCTATTGCCTGCTGCAAACACTGAGTCATAGTGATCACTCCATAGTAAAGACTGAGTGCCTTATCATGAAGCGGTTTGACTGGATATACTCACATTTCTTAAGGACAGGTGAAAATTACATTTCATGATACATCTGTATCAAAGTATCACATATAATGTCTCCTGCGGCACTTTCCAATCCGCTTGTAGGTGCCAGTCTGGCTTCATATACGCCGGGCACCATGCATTCCGGAATTGGAACATATCCGCAATAATCGTTTGCAAAATCTGAGAAGAAAACATGTTCTCCGCATGCCTGCTTAACTTTTCTGCCAAACTCCACAAACATCTGGCAGGGATTACCTACGATGCATACCTGACCGATTTTAATGAGCTGGAGGTATATATCACGCTTTACTCTCTTGTCAGCAGCGATTTGAAAAGCCTGCAGGGCGAAAAATGTGTCTGTGTAACCCGGTTTAGCCGGTGTTGACTGAGGCAGTGAGTCTCCCAGTGAATCAAAGTGATCCTTTGCTCTAAGCAGATCCTCAGCTGTAGGCTTTCTCAAACGGACTTGTATGGTTCTGTCCAAATGCGAGATCCCTTCTCCGGCAGGTACAGATTTGTCTATAGCAGAAACAGCTTTTTTTGCCAGTTCCCGCCCTACAACAATCTCTCTTCCCGGCTTATAAGTTTCTTCATCAAAAACATTTACATGATTTATATTACCGCATGCGCCGTTAATAAACAAAGTAACAAAGTCATTGCCGTATTCAGCCTTCATTTCATCTGACAAGACTCCAATAAAATCTGCGCTGGTTTTAGTTCCTGAATTGATTGCAGGGTGGCAGGCAAAATTAACAATTGCTCCAATAGGACGATCATTACATTTTGCTACCAGAACCCCGACATCCGGATCAATTTCACCAAAGGGTTCCAGAACCTTATCCCTGTTTTTCAAGCCGGGATTGGTTTTCAGGCCCCCATCCTTCATTTTGTAAATCCTGATAAAGGAAACGCCTGTAAGGTTTTCACGGCCTACATACAGCTGGGCTGATTCTGCCCTGTTATAAGCACATATAATTGCATCAGCTGCACGACTTACCAAAAGCTCAAGATAAAAGGGATCGGTTACAACCTCTTCTCCCCAGTTTAGGGTGGGGCCGCCTGTATGTGTATGAGTGGCCATAACCATAATTTCATTTTCATGCATTGGTATAAATTCACAGACCCTCTTTCTGATCCTTTCAGTAATATCAAGCGTAATACCGCAGGCATCAATTACAACTATTGCAGCCGACTGCTCTTTATGTGCGCAATAAAACGCCCTTGCATAAATCTTCTCCAAAACATCTGTGCTGTATCGTGCGCCAAAACCTCCGGGAATTATGCTCCCTAAAGGGGGCGTAATATCAGCTTCATAAAAACCGCACTTCATCTGCCAATCCCCCAATCAATGCTAAGTGAATATTAAAAACCTATGCAGTCAAGTGCGACAATGCATAGATTTTCTTTTCCGTCTTTCAATATCATAACCTTTGCATATAAATCGTCTTCGACGCAAATGGCTTTTTATTTGAACCTGTTCCGGAATACTTCTGTTTAAATTACCAGGAATTATTCCATTCCTCATTCCATTTTAAAATATTATCATCATATTTTAATACCCTGATAACCTTCAGGACGGCTTGTGTCAGTAGCCGCATCCCACATTTGCCAAAACGTTCATTACAGCCATAAGGAGTATCGCCGGCATAACTGTTGGGATAGTTGATTCCCCAAAAACGTGTAGACTCTCCAAGCCCAACCTCATTTAAATAATCCGCTCTATGAGTGGACAGACCGGATACGGCATCAGCCCTGTCCATCCTTACAAGTTCAGGATGACAACCGAAAATAAGGGCTGTTTCTCCGAAACCCGCGTGTCCATAGGTCCGCTTATTTTCTACGAATTCCTTTATTACTTCAATATCCTCATCATTTAACTCATAAAGGGCTTCACGTCCCTCTTTTTCAAGTACTTCCATCATGTAATAAGGACTGGCATATTTAGCGCCGAGGGAACATGAAGTAACTACATAATCCTTTTTGTCATGCATTGTACTGCGTATGAAACTATTTATCATTGCTGCGTTGCCGCCGTGACTGTTAAGC
>JAAZHD010000271.1 GCA_012510895.1 Clostridiales bacterium | reverse complement strand
ATGCATGAGGCAAGGTATAAAAAGCTTGCCGCCAATATGGAAAAGGGCGAAGTATTTAAAAGAGCGGAAAAGATATTGTGGAAATGCGGCAACTGCGGGTATATACACGAAGGAACCGAGGCACCGCAGGAATGCCCCGCCTGCATTCATCCTCAGGCCCATTTCGAACTTTTCATGGAAAACTACTAAACACCTTGACAAAAAGAAAAAATGGCTTCCGAGAAAAACCCCGGAAGCCATTTTTTCAAACAATACTCTTTACTATGCCGATAAAAAGCGGCAGGCCGGTAGCGTTATCAATAATACTGTATATAAAGGGCCTGTCAAGCCTTACATATTTCATTTCCAATGCAGCCGACTCATCATGTACTTCTACCTTTGTTACCGCACCGGCTTTGGTACCCAATTCATCCACATTGATAAAGGTTTTATGAAGCACTTCATAGACAAAGATGTTACCCCTTGCAGACTGTCCGAGCCTCCTGAAGTCGGCACGCTTTGCCGAAAAAGCATCCGGCATGCCCAGATTCTTTAAAGCATCGTTCATGCTGACACTGTATTCATAGCTGAATTTTGGCAGGTCCGCAGTGACAGTTGTCCTCTCAGCATTTTTTATCATTTCTGTAAAGCGGCTGCCGGACAATGCCGCAACATAATCCTCAACCGGGACATCCTCATTCGGAAGCAGGGCCAGGAAGCTGTAAGCATCATTGACATACGGTTTTATAAATCCTACTGCCTTACCGTCATCAAGGTAAAAATGCTCTTTAGAATTCATAAATTCTACGGTTTGTTTGCTGCCGTCAAAGGCGGTAAAGTCACCTTTATGAATATCTGTTTTATTATAAACTGTTTCCCACTCTGCATCAAAGACAATGGCATTAAGCAGATACATCACTGCATCTACATTAATCTCATCCAATATTTTATCAATCATTCCATCAGTATTTGTTTTTACCCATTCATTAATGTCCTTTAAGGTCTGGCTGTCAAAGGCGGATTTATATGCAGCAGCCTTATAGTAATCCGCATTTTTTTGCAAGAAATCCTTTTCCACTTTAAGACGGCCTTCATCATCCCGAAACCAGATGGAATTGACAATGGTAAGCTTCGACTTTTTTTCATTCGGCAAGCTGCTTATATAAGTAAACAGATATTCATTTAAATCTTCCAGCAAAATATCCTTGCCCAATACGTTTTCCATCTGCGTCAATGTTTGATTATCCGCACCATTGGCCGTCATGGCCAGAGCAATCATTACAGACAAAGGTGAAATAAGAGTGTTTTCTTCTGACGAAATCGTCTGTTTGAAAAGTTCAATTGAGAAATCTGCTGTACTGCTTATAAAATGATTGTCTGCCTGTTTACCGTTTACTTTATCAGCAGATATATCAGCCATTAAATCATCTGCCTGAATCTTGCTCGAAAAAAGGTTACAAGCTGTCAGGGACACAGCAACAGTAAACAAAAAAATGAGCACTGTAGCCGTCCGCCCTTTTGAAAAATTTCCAATTTTCATAATTACTATCCTTTCACCGATATTTTATGCTGCCATGATATTTGTAATCTTACAGACGCAAAAATTGCAGGAATGTTCCCTTGAAAAATATTTTATCCATGCCGGGGGAGCAGTAAATTTCTCCAATTGTTATATTCATCGGCAACTTTGGTGATAAAATTCCCTACAAATTCAGGGGTAAAAATTGCCGATGGCCCGATATTATTTTCGTTATGCCATTTATTGATGCGGCTTAACAGTTTTTTCAGCTCAATGGGAGTTGCACCTGGAATTTTCCCATATCCGGCCATATTAAATGAAGCCATCTGCTTCAGGATATCCTTCGCCCACATGTTTTGGTGAAAAGCATGGCTTCCGGCGAGGCTTAATTCTTTGCGATATTTGGCAACCCAATTACCGCCGTTAACAGTTTTTATATACTTATCCCTGACAAAAAGATCCCACCGCCAGTCCAGATACAAATGGAGCAAAACTCCTTCGGCAAAATCATCGGACGGCGGTGTCTGCAAAGCCAAGGCAGCCAATGCTTCCGCTCTGTCGGGAAGATTCCTGAAATGGGTGATATCTTTCTCCTTCCAATTTATCACCGCGTCAGGAGCAATATTGCCTATAAAAAACAGTATACTGCCGCCGGGTTTAATCTTTTTTGCCAAAAGCAGATGTATCATTAAAGCCGGCACAAATAATCTCCTTTCTGCCTTGTTCTCATCATCACCGCTGTTTTGAATCCTGTACTTCTGACGCTAATCTGCCATCAACGCTCTAAATCTATCTCTATTCCAAGGATAACACAAAATCCCGCTTACCTCAT
>JAAZHD010000033.1 GCA_012510895.1 Clostridiales bacterium | reverse complement strand
GGCATATATGGAAAAATCCGGAAACCGGATATAAGGAATGGAAAACCAGTGCCTATCTTGAAGCGGAATTTGAAAAGCTCGGCTATGATCTGGTAAAACCGGGAGATATTCCCGGCTTCTACACGACGCTGGATACGGGCCGTCCCGGACCTTGCATTCTTGTTTTTGGAGAGTTGGATTCCCTTATTTGTGAGGATCATCAGGAGGCTGATCCGGAGACCAAGGCAGTACATGCCTGCGGCCATAATGCCCAGTGTGCGGCTCTGCTGGGTTTAGCGGCTGCACTTAAGGAAGATGGTGTATTGGACGGGCTTTCCGGTTCAATCCGTCTTTGTGCCGTACCTGCGGAAGAACTTATTGAAACCGATTTTCGGGAAAAATTGAGACAGAAGGGCACAATCAAGTACTTTGGAGGCAAGGTGGAATTCTTATACCGCGGGTATTTTAACGACGTGGATATGGCTTTTATGTTTCATACAACAAACAATAAAGTTCATTTTTCTGCCACAAGAGGTTCTAACGGTGCTATTGTCAAGAATATTAATTACAAAGGTGTGGCTGCTCATGCAGGAGGCTCGCCTCATCAGGGTATTAATGCCTTGTATGCAGCAAACCTCGGCATGCAGGCAATCAACTCCATCCGCGAAACCTTCAGGGACCTGGACCGCGTTAGGGTGCATCCAATCATAACCCGGGGAGGGGCAGCAGTAAACGCCATTCCCAATGATGTTTTAATGGAAAGTTATGTTCGCGGTGCGGATTTGGATGTGATAAGGGAGGTTAATGATAAAGTGAACCGTGCACTGGCAGGTGCCGCGGCTTCCATAGGTGCCAGACTTCATCTCAGTGATCGGCCGGGATTCAGTCCTCTGATCAATGACAAGAACCTGCTTAAGGTTGCAGAGGAAGCCATGAAGGAAGTTGCACCGGCTGGAGAAATATCCATTACTGACAACTGGGGCACCGGATGTACTGACATGGGTGATATTTCTGCAGTTATGCCTGCTATACATCCCTATGCCGGAGGCTCGGAAGGTTTAAGCCACGGCAACGACTACAGAATAGCTGACCCTGAAAAGGCCTGCGTCAATTCTGCCAAGTGTCAGCTGATTATGATTCATATGCTGCTTTCAAACGGCGCTGCAAAAGCAAAGAAGGTTATTGAAGAGAAAGAACTTCGTTATTCTTCAAAGGAAGAATTTTTCAAGGCCATTGACTCTTTTATGTTGGATAAAGATGCAGTGATTTATCAGGACGACGGTACCGTATTGCTGGATTATAAAAAGTGATTAAAGGAAATCAGCAATAAATTTAAATGAAGCAGAGGAAGGAGGGTGAATTCGATAGACTGGGAAGTTTTATTAAGGCTTATATTAGGAATGTTTTCCGGGGGGATAATCGGCCTTGAAAGGGAGAGCAGCAACAGACCTGCCGGGTTCCGCACCCATACGCTGGTCTGCATGGGGTCTGTTCTGGTAATGCTGACATCATCTTACCTGTTTAGTGCTTATTTCCCGGATACAAAACCTGATCCGGCCCGGTTAGGGGCCCAGGTTATAAGCGGTATCGGTTTTCTGGGCGCCGGCACCATATTAAAGGACGGTTCCCGGGTGCGGGGGCTTACAACAGCTGCAAGCTTATGGGTGGTGGCCTGTATTGGTCTGGCCATCGGTGCAGGTTTTTATTCGGGAGCAATAATTGCGACGGTTTGTTCTTATATCACACTAGTTCTCTTAAGAAGGCTGGAACGCATTATGCCCAGTAAGAATAATGAGTTCCATGTTGATATTCTCAACAAGCCCGGTCAGATTGCTAATGTGACTCATTTATTTAAGGAACTTCACATCAGAGTAAGGGATATTCATGTTGTACAGGGAGAAGGCGAGTATACACAGGCTTTCTTCAAAGTAATACTTCCGCCCGGCCTGGACAGATATGCGGTGGAAGGGGAATTGAACAGGCTGCCGGGAGTTAAAGTGGTTTATGAAGAGTAATAACCTCTTCCTGATCGTATACTCCTTTTACCGCATGACCGGGAGGCACGATTAAAAATTCTCTTTCATCCCAGTTACCCCAGATGAGAGATTGGATCATGCCAATCTCTCCCGGGAGGACCCGGAGTTTTTTGTCTGTCTTGTCCGCCTCATTCTTAAGCAGTTCAATATAAGCCGGATTTGAAGTTTCGGGTATATCAATATAAATCAGTTCGCTTAAATCCTTTTTTGGGTGAAGGGTTTCCCATATATATCGGGCATTCTCTTCTCCGTATTTTTTTAAAAGCTCTTCATATTCCATATCCAGCCCCGGTATATGGTTTGTGTCGGTTAATCGGGTAAAACTGCCGCCCCGCTCCATATAGCCGGCACTGCTCCATTCCGCACTCAGCTTATCTCCGAAATACCGGAGGAATTTTTCCCGGCTGCCCAAAAGAATGGTGCAGCAATCATGAGCTCTTGGTATAACAAGGGGAACGGAAGTGCTTTTCAGCCCGACTATTCCATTTCCGCACAGGCCGAAGCCCAATAAAACAGCGTCATAAATTCCTGCTTTTTCTGCTTCTTCAATCATTTCCTGAAGCTGTTCCTTTAAGCAGGCCGGCTTGTTGTGGGCCTCTTTTGGAGTGAACACCGGATCAACAGTATGGGGGCTGCCGGCAATGCAATAACAAGCTTCTCTTAAAAAAACTTCACAGCAGATTAATTTATACCTCATATATCTTCCTCATTGCCATAATGATTATTAATTTTGCTTTTTCAATAATATCACTGTTTTCATTTATAAAACAACTGTTGATTGTTATTTGCGCTTCTTATTAAAGAACAGGGCAGACTTACTTCTATTTACAGTCTGAATTTTAAATAATATAATAGAAACGGGTTTACAAATAAGGAGTTTTAGGGAGGCTTTAAAATGTATCAGCTTATAGTTGTCGGCGGAGGTCCTGCCGGAATTGCTGCCGCCATAGCAGCCCGGCGTCAGGGCATGAAAACCCTTCTGGTGGAAAGGTACGGCTTCCTCGGAGGAATGGCTACAGCAGGTCTGGTTACTCCCTTTATGCACACCCTGGGAGCAGGCGGCTTGTATCAGGAACTATTGGAAAGGCTTAATAAGTGGGATGCAATTAAGGATAACAGGTTTTTTGACGGAGAACTGATGAAGCTTGTATTGGATGAATGGCTTTTGGAAGAGGGAGTAGAGATCTTATTTCACGCCTTGCTTACCGATGTGAAGGTGGAAGACGGCTGCATAAAAAGCGTCACTGTAAGCGGAAAGGGACAGGAGATAAGCCTTTCTGCTTCCTATTTTATTGACGGCACAGGGGACGGAGATCTGGCAGCTTTAGCAGGAGCGCCTATGAATATCGGCCGTGAATCGGACGGGCTGTGCCAGCCGATGACAACCTGCTTCCAGGTGGGCGGCATAGACGTTGGTATTGATGATACATATATGGATGCGTATAAGGCCCGAAAACCGCTGACGGAGCTTTATCTGGAAGCTAAGAAAGAAGGGCGGATTAAAAATCCCAGGGAGAATGTGCTTATTTTCCCCACAACCCGTACAGGAGAAATACATTTTAATACCACTAGGATTGTCGGAAAAAATCCGGTTTCCCTCTTTGAGCTTACCGAGGCGGAGTTGGAAGCCAGAAAGCAGATTATAGAGTTATTCAGTTTGCTGAAGGAAAAGGTACTTGCGTTTAAGAATGCTTATATAACCAGAATAGCAACTCAGATCGGTGTAAGAGAGAGCAGGACTATTATAGGGGCTTATCAGCTTACTGAAGAAGACGTCCTATCCGGCCGGAAATTCCCTGACGGCATCGGCAAATGCTCCTATCCCATTGATATTCACAGTCCGCAGGGAGAAGGCACCCGAATATCAACATTGAAAGCCGGAGACTGGTATGAGATTCCATATACTGCCCTTTATACTCCCTCCTTAAAGAACCTTCTAGTGGCTGGACGCTGTATATCGTCTACCCATGAAGCCCAGGCTTCACTGCGGATAATGCCCACCTGTATGGTAACCGGCCAGGCGGCAGGTACTGCAGCAGCTCTGGCAGAAGCTCAGAAACTGACGGTTGATCAGGTTCCCGCTGATGAACTTATAAGGGTTTTGAAAGCTGAAGGGGCAGACCTGCGGTAAGATACAGCAAAACCCGCCAGATATTAGATAATTAGGAGAGTGGAAATAATGGCAAGCAAAAATCCAGGCAGACCAAATATAGTTTTCATATTATCCGATGACCAGGGGTCATGGGCTATGGGATGTGCAGGGAATAATGAAATAATAACCCCCAACATAGATTCCCTGGCAGAGACGGGAATCAGGTTTTCAAATTTTTTCTGCACCTCCCCTGTCTGCTCTCCGGCCAGAGCCTCCATAATGACAGGGCGGATCCCTTCACAGCATGGTGTTCATGACTGGCTGCGGGGCGGAAACCTTGATAAGAGCAAGCTGGACCCTGATATGCAAAATGACGGGATCTTCCGTGATGAACACGAGCCTATTGAGTACCTGAGAAATTTCAGAACCTATCCCCTTATACTTAGTGAGAACGGTTACAGGTGTGCCTTGAGCGGAAAGTGGCATTTAGGAGACAGCCTGAGACCTCAGCAAGGGTTCAGCCATTGGTTTACCATTGCCAGAGGAGGCTGTCATTATTTTAAACCCGATATTGTAAAAGACGGGAAAGTTCAGTACGGCGACCGATATATTACGGACTTAATAACAGATGATGCTATAGGTTTCCTTGAGCAGCAGGATCAGGACGATACTCCCTTTTACCTAAGCGTTCATTATACTGCCCCCCACAGTCCCTGGGACAGGGATAATCATCCGAAGGAGTTTTTTGACTTGTATGAGGATTGTCCCTTTAATTCCTGCCCCGATCTGCCCATTCACCCCTGGCAGGTGGCTTCCGCCCCCTATGGAACCGGAGAGAAAAGGAAGGAACTGTTAAAAGGATATTATGCCGCTGTAACGGCTATGGACCGGCAGATAGGCCGGATTATAGATAAAATAGAGGAGATGGGCATAAGAGAGAATACCCTTATTATTTTTGCCGGAGACAACGGAATGAATATGGGGCATCACGGCATCTGGGGCAAAGGGAACGGAACCTTCCCCCAGAATATGTTTGATACCTCAGTTAAGGTGCCCTTTATCATGTCCTGGCCCGGACATATTGAACAGAACAAGGTTTGCGATGAACTGCTCAGCCAGTACGACATAATGCCCACCTTGCTGGATATTGCCGGCCTGGAAAATCCTGATGCTGAAGACTGTCCCGGCCGGAGTTTCGCACCTGTCCTCCGGGGAGGGGAATACTGTTCCGGAGAAAATGTGGTGGTCTATGATGAATACGGGCCTGTCCGGATGATCCGCAGCAGAAGGTATAAATATATACACCGTTATCCATACGGACCTCATGAATTTTATGACCTGGCAGAAGATCCTGATGAGACGGATAATAAGATCGGCAGGGAGGATATGCAGGAAATAATAGAAGAGATGAGGGCACAGCTTGAGGAATGGTTTGTCCGATATGCGGATACGGAAATTGACGGAGCAAGAGAGGGTACAGTGGGCTCGGGACAATTGCGGGAAGCGGGCGTAAGAGCAAGGGGCAAACAGGTTTACAATCAGGCAATCAGAGTGGTCGGTTCAAACGAGTAATTTTTATAAACCCGTCTCTTTTTAAACGTAAGTCAAATAATATTTATTCAAAGGGCTATCAGAAAAGGAGGTGGATCTTTATGAGCACTATACCAAGAAGTGAATACCCAAGGCCCAATTTTGTAAGGGACAGCTGGATGACTTTAAATGGTCCCTGGGATTTTTCTTTTGATGAGGAGCTTTATGATAAGAAAATCATGGTTCCTTATGCATACCAGACCAAGCTTTCAGGGATTGAGAGCAAAGAATTTCATGAAACCGTCTGGTACAGAAGAGAGTTCCGGCTGCCTGAAAGCATGCGGGGGAAGCAGATCATTCTGCGTTTCGGAGCAGTTGATTTCGAATGCTGGGTATGGGTAAATGATCACATGGTAGGCAGCCACACAGGCGGGCAAACCAGTTTCAGCTTCAATATTACCCATGCAGTTAATGAAACAGGTTCAAACACAATTCGCGTAAAAGTAAGGGACTGCCCCACTGATCTGGAAATTCCCCGCGGGAAGCAGTTCTGGGAGAGAAAGTCCCGGGGCATCTTCTATACTCCGACTACCGGTATCTGGCAAAGCGTCTGGCTTGAGGCTGTTCCATCCACTTACATTAGAAGCGTTCTTATAACTCCCCTTTATGATGAATGCGCTGTGAAAATGGAATATGAACTGGAAGAAGCCCAAGGCGCCGTCCTTGAGACTGAAATTACATATAAAGGTGCTGCAGCTGCTTCAGCCAGCCTGAAAACCGGCAGCCGTTCCGGCAGTCTTGTAATTCCCCTGGATCAGCTGGAGCTTACAAATTTAAGCTTCAGAAGGGGCGAGTATGCCTGGACCCCTGAAACTCCCAGGCTTTTTGATGTAACCTTCCGTCTGTTCAGGGATGGTCAGTTGATTGACAGCGTAAAATCCTACTTCGGCATGAGGAAAGTTTCCATAGAGAACGGAG
>JAAZHD010000270.1 GCA_012510895.1 Clostridiales bacterium | reverse complement strand
TAAGTGCGTCGTCTTGATCGATTATACCCTGTTTATCGAGTGCTTCCTTCATTTCAAGCACCTGTTTTTTTGTCGGCTCCAATACTGCATCAAACCTGCGGATAACGATCATCGGCAGGATTATCTTACGATAATCACCTTTGTTATATATGTGTACCAACACATCGTTGGCGATATTCCAAATGAATGAAACTAGCTGGTTATAGGTTTGCTGATCCATAAAAGTATAACTCCTCCTAAAATTATGCTATAAGGTGATACTAGTGAAAAATGCTATTCGTCGTCAGTGACTTCCATGATGTCGCCAATGTCACATTCCAGGGCTTTGCATATCTTCACGAGTATTTCTGTGCTAACATGTTCATTTTTACCGAGTTTTGCTAAGGATGTTGTACTCATGCCTGTGGCCAAGCGTAAATCCTTTTTCTTCATATCTTTATCTATGAGTAGCTTCCAGAGCTTTTTATAGCTGACAGCCATATAAACACCTCGCATTCTTTGCTATCTACTCAGATACTTAATTATATCACTTCCCTTAATTGAAAATCGAAATGCAACCCTTTCGAATTCAGATTAACATAAAAACGTCTAATAAAATATATATGCCAGATGGTTGCATTTTGGCTTGCAAAAAGATTGGCTTAGCCAGTCTTTTTGTTTTCAAAAGTTTCTAAATCATATATCCTAGATATGTTGGTGGCAGAACGGAGGATATATGTCTAAATTTTTCACTTATGAGGAAAGACTTGAACTACAGAAATGTCTAAAAGAAAGCCTTTCTTTCAAAGAAATCAGTCGTAGATTAGATAAAAATCCAACTACTATATCAAGGGAGATACGTAAGTACAGTTCTGAAGTTGCTACAGGATTTCCAGGTTTCCCTTTCAATGCATGCAAAAACCGCTTCAACTGTAGAAACAAAAATGTATGCGGTAAAGACTGCACGAGAAAAACTTCGATCTATTGTAAGCTTTGCCCTACTTGCAATAATAACTGTACCGACTTTGTTCTAGAAATCTGTACAGCAAGATTTAGGGTCCCATATGTTTGTAATGGCTGTGTTACATTGGGTAAATGTTCCCTACTTAAAAACATATATGATGCAGAGAATGCACACATCAAGGCACATGAGTCAATATCGCAATCCAGAAGAGGACTTTGCATATCCGAAGAAGAGATAAAAAGACTTAATTCAATCATTTCCCCACTAGTTCAAAGAGGGCAATCGATACATCAGATATATGTTATTCATCAAGAAGAGTTGATGTGCAGTGAAAAAACCATCTATAACTACATCGATGCCTGCTTGTTTGATGTTAGAAATATCGATTTACCACGCAAGGTTAAATTTCGTGAGCGATATAAAAAACCGGAATTCAAAGTGGATAAAGGTTGTCGTATTGGACGTAACCATGAAGCTTTTCTTGCATTTCTTGATAAAAATCCGGAAACTTCTGTAGTACAGATGGATTCCGTAATAGGAAGTAAGGGAGGAAAATGTCTACTTACAATTCACTTTGTTGAAACTAGTCTAATGCTAGCTTTTCTAAGAGATGCCAATACTTCAAAGTCAGTTACTGACATATTTGAAATGCTCTACGATAAGCTTGGAAAGCCTCTTTTTAAGAAACTTTTTCCGGTTATTCTAACTGATAATGGCAGTGAATTTTCTAATCCCAAAGCAATCGAATATAGCGACGAAAAATTCACTGGACTTCGTACCAATGTATTTTACTGTGATGCAGGAAGTCCATACCAAAAGGGGGCTATTGAAGTTAACCATGGACTAATCCGCCGAATTCTTCCAAAGGGAACCAGTTTCAACAACCTAACACAGGAAGATATCAGCTTGATGATGAACCATATCAATTCTTACAAAAGAAAAAAGCTGAACAACCGTAGCCCATACGAAACGTTCAGCTTTTACCACGGAGAAGAGGTATTACATAAACTAGGATGTTCGCCGGTACCCGCCAGTGACATCATGTTAAAACCATCTCTTCTCAAAAAATAATATAAAAAGTGCCGCCAACAGCTCATTAAGAACTAAGAAAAGGGGTCGATTCTCCGATTACAAAAAAATCGAGAGGGGGTTGACTTCCTTTTGGCATGCCTATTTTCTATATCATACGCCAGAAAAAGCAAAAAATCAAACTGCATTTGAATTACAAAGGTGGCTTTTCGTTTACAAAACCTGCATTCTGATTTCAAAAGCTGCGTCTCGTTTACAAATATTTAGTTGTCGGTTACGAATGTTGCATCTCACTGTACAAAGTGGCATTTCATTTTACTATTAAGTTTATATGAATAAATATTAAAATGATATTGTAATAAATGGCG
>JAAZHD010000269.1 GCA_012510895.1 Clostridiales bacterium | reverse complement strand
TATTTTTTGGATTTGCGTGCGGCGAATTGACTTTTGGCGAGATGAAGTTGAAATTGCAGTCCCCAATACAGTTGGAGATCTCGAAATTGTTTATAGAAAAATATTCTATATACCATTCAATTTATTCACGGTGTTTGGAGCAAGATTGGCCGAGGCCCTCGTGATATAAATACAATTTCGATTTTAAAACCGAAAATTAACGTTTTACAAATTCAAAATCGTTCCGTTCATTTTAAAAAACGAAAAATAAAACCTCTACTCTGAGAACCAGCAGGGTGGAGGCTTTTCATTTTATAGTTCTATAAAAAACTTTTATTTTCTTAATCCTTAATCCTTGTTCCAATAGCCATTTAGTAAAATTTGATTTTAAAGTCCCTTTTCAGTTACTATAAAAGCAAATAATAACATTCTTGTGAAGGGAGAGTAATAGGGATGGAGCAAAATGATTACAGCGTAAAAGACTTTAAAACACTCAAGGTCTGGCAAAAGGCAAGGGAATTAGCTCAAGATATATATTTAATAACTGCTAATTTCCCTCAGTTTGAAACATATGCAATAAAATCACAAATAATAAGGGCCGCCGCTACCTCTATTGGGGCCAATATAGCTGAGGGTAACGGCCAGCTTTATAAGAAAAAACAAATCAATTTCCTTAATAATGCACTCGGCAGCGCATCGGAAACGCGCCATTGGCTTGTTATTGCTGCTGATAATGGATATATTTCTCAAGAAGATTATGACAAGCTTGAAGAAAAAACAGTTGAAATAATAAAAATGCTGATTAGTTTTATACGGGAAATTACAGGCTAAAAAAGAAAATGAGGAAATAGCATAACTTTATTACTTAAACCAAGTAAATATCTCAGTATTATTTGGGAATAAGTATATACAACTTTTTTGACTCTTTGCTCTTACTGTCCTATAAAAACTTCATCCTCCACCAAATCTACAACTATTGTTTTAGCCGTAACATAAAATCTAAGAAATATCTTCTCGTTAGTATCTACAATTTTCCCCATATCCCCTTCTTCAAGCTGAGAAATATAATTTTCATTTTTCCTGATTATCTCAGCCACTTTCTGTTCAATTATCTTTCTTTCCATTTGACATCCAAAAGTACTTTTATCTAAAAAAAATATTTTTCGCTCCAATTTTTATATCTCCTTTTTTTATTAACTAGACTCTTCTAATTCTGTTTTTGCTTGCATAAAACTTTTCAATTATCGAATGTTCTTCGAAGTCTTTCTTCAAGTCCTCTGAATACAGCCTTACATACTTGTTTGTAACTTCTAACGTCCTATGCCCGAGCAATTGCTTTAGTTTCAACGGATTTCCTCCGCTTGTTATATAATTCTTGGCAAAAGTATGCCTAAAAGCATGAATAGAACTGAGTCTTACCCCTCTTTTTTCGTTATATCTTCTTACCGCTTTTTGAATACCGTTAACAGTCATTTTTGTCCCCGTTTGTGTGGGAAATAGATAATCGCTATCCTTCAACCCCCAGATATGTATATAGTCCCTGAGTATTTTGCACATCGTCTTAGAAATTGGCGAAAAATATTGGGTTCTATTTTTGGAGTGTGTGATCTTCACTATTCCATTATCAACATCCACATCTTCAACTTTGATATTTATGACTGTCCTTAGTCTGTTCCCCGTTTCCAGTAAATACTGGACTAAAACCCAATTTCTGTACTCTGCAAAAGAACACCTTTTAAGATCAGGCTTCTTAATTAACTTTTTTATATCTTCTTCAGTGTATGTTTCTTTTATCTTGTCCTCATCTTTAAATAAGTGCAGTTTTATGCTTTCTTCCAATATCTCTTGCTTTATAAGGAAATTAAGAAAAGCTCTTAGTCCACGAAGATAAGTATTTATCGTCGTTATGTTATGCCTGGTTTTTTTCATAAACACGATATAATCATCAATCACATCCTTGCTTAACTCACTTGCATTGTTGATAGATTTGTGGCGTAAAAATTCAAAAAATGGCTTTAATGCTCTCTCATAATACTTAATCGTATGAGGCGACAAATTTTTAAGCTCACATTCCGCGATAAACCTTTTGAAATAAGTTTCAATCCTTTCGTCCTCCTCAACCCTTTCAAAAACACATCTCCTATTATTTTTTACCACGGCAAACAAAAAGACCACACTCCTTCCTTTCAAAGCAAGTCTGGAATGCGGTCATATGGACAAAAAAGGTATATTTTTTTGTCCATGTGATTCCCTAAAAAATATGCGAAAATTTTATTCCTTATCTCTTAACCCTTAAATCCTTCAAACCCAATAATAATGGCGGAGAGAGCGGGATTCGAACCCGCGAGACGGGCTTAAACACCCGTCTACTCGATTTCCAGTTTAGCATACAGGTTCATAGTATGGGTTTTGACCGTACTTGCAGAGATGCAGAGTTTTTCTCCGATCTGCTTATTAGTCATCCCCTGAGC
>JAAZHD010000268.1 GCA_012510895.1 Clostridiales bacterium | reverse complement strand
GAGCACGATTGAGAAGAACAGGATGCTCTTTGATTACTTCTTCAACTACATCCCAAACTTCGGGTTTTACCCGTTCTACCATTCTCTTGGCGCTCTTAATATTATGAGCAAGTTCCTTTTCAACCAGCCGTTTCATTACAAAAGGCTTAAACAGTTCCAGGGCCATTTCCTTTGGCAAACCGCACTGGTACATTTTTAGTTCAGGACCGACAACAATAACTGAACGCCCTGAATAGTCCACGCGTTTTCCCAGAAGGTTCTGACGAAAGCGCCCTTGTTTTCCTTTCAACATATCGCTGAGAGACTTGAGCGGACGATTTCCGGGGCCGGTAACGGGACGGCCTCTTCTTCCATTGTCTATAAGTGCATCAACTGCTTCCTGAAGCATGCGCTTTTCATTCCGCACGATTATATCAGGTGCGCCCAGCTCCAGCAGTCTCTTTAAACGGTTATTTCGATTGATTATTCTCCGGTACAGGTCATTAAGATCGGAAGTAGCAAATCTGCCGCCGTCCAACTGTACCATGGGACGCAGCTCCGGCGGAATTACCGGAATAACTTCAAGTATCATATGTTCGGGAATATTCCCTGATCTCTTGAATGCCTCCACTACTTCAAGGCGTTTTACAATTCTTACTCTTTTCTGACCGGTGGAATTCTTAAGCTCTGCCCTCAGTTCCCGAGCCAAGGTATCCAGGTCAATATCCTTAAGCAGCTCTCTTACTGCCTCAGCCCCCATGCCGCATCGGAAGGAATCTCCGTATTTTTCGTAATATTCACGGTATTCCTTATCATTCAGCAACTGTTTTTTTGCCAGATCCGTTTCGCCCGGATCAATTACCACATAGGAACCAAAATACAGAATTTTTTCCAGAGATCTGGGGGACATATCCAATAAAAGCCCCATTCGGCTGGGAATGCCCTTAAAGTACCATATATGGGAGACAGGAGCGGCCAACTCAATATGGCCCATCCGTTCTCTTCTTACCTTGGATCGGGTCACTTCCACTCCGCAGCGATCACAGATAATTCCTTTATATCTTACCCTTTTATATTTTCCGCAATGACATTCCCAGTCTTTTTGAGGTCCAAATATTTTCTCGCAAAACAAGCCATCCTTTTCAGGCTTCAAGGTGCGGTAGTTTATGGTTTCAGGTTTCTTAACTTCACCACGGGACCATTCCCGAATCTTGTCCGGGGAGGCCAGGCCAATCTGAATAGCCTTTAGATCATTCATCTCGAACAAGGGCTTTCTCTCCTTCCAACTCTTCGCTATTCCTCATCGTCTATAATATCTTCATCTTCCAGCAACACATCATCATCTTCATCCTCGTCCTCCACGGAGTCATCCAGATGGGGGATATCTACTATGTCATCCAGATCAAAGTCCAGATCATCGTCTCCGAAATCATCATCTTCTTCGTATTGCTGTTCTTGTTCTTCCTCTTCTCTTCCTTCAATATTAATATCCAGATCTATTTCATCATCGTCATCATTTATTTCCTAGAGTACTATTTCTTCATCCTTATCGGTGATTACCTTAGCGTCCAAAGCCAGGCTCTGCAGTTCTTTAATCAGAACCTTAAAGGCTTCCGGAGCACCGGGTTCAGGTATATTATCTCCCTTAACGATGGCTTCGTAGGTCTTAACCCTGCCCACAACATCGTCGGATTTTACAGTTAACAGCTCTTGCAGAGTATGGGCTGCACCATAGGCTTCCAGTGCCCAAACTTCCATCTCGCCGAATCTCTGACCGCCAAACTGGGCTTTGCCTCCGAGGGGCTGCTGAGTAACCAGGGAATAAGGACCGGTGGAACGTGCATGTATTTTGTCATCAACCAGATGTGCCAGTTTGAGGAAATACATATAACCAACAGTAACCCTGTCATCAAAAGGCTCCCCTGTGCGTCCGTCATAAAGAACCATTTTTCCGTCACGGCTGAAGCCGGCTTTTTCCAAGGTGTCCATAATTTCAATCTCGGATGCACCGTCAAATACAGGTGTGGCAACATGCCAGCCCATGGCCTTTGCAGCAAGACCAAGGTGCACTTCCAGTACCTGTCCGATATTCATACGGGAAGGTACCCCTAATGGATTGAGACAAATTTCCAAGGGTGTCCCGTCTTCCAGGAAGGGCATATCTTCTTCCGGAAGCACTCTTGAGATTACGCCTTTGTTTCCGTGACGGCCGGCCATCTTATCGCCTACGGATATCTTTCTTTTCTGAGCCACATATACCCTTACCAGCTGATTAACGCCGGGCGGCAGTTCATCACCGTTTTCTCTGGTGAACACTTTCACATCCACTACTATACCGCTCTGTCCGTGCGGAACCTTAAGGGATGTGTCTCTTACCTCGCGGGCTTTTTCACCGAAAATGGCGCGCAGCAGCCGTTCTTCCGCGGTTAGTTCAGTCTCGCCTTTAGGCGTAACCTTGCCAACCAGAATATCTCCTGCCTGCACCTCGGCGCCTATGCGAATAATTCCTCTGTCGTCAAGGTCTTTTAAGGCATCTTCACCTACATTGGGAATATCCCTTGTGATTTCCTCAGGACCCAGTTTGGTGTCCCTGGCTTCTGCCTCGTATTCTTCTATATGAATTGAGGTAAAGATATCATCTTTAACCAATTTTTCGCTGATAAGAATAGCGTCTTCATAGTTGTATCCTTCCCAGCTCATGAAACCAACAAGCACATTGCGTCCAAGGGCAATTTCACCCTGATCCGTGGAAGGCCCGTCAGCTATAACCTGACCTTTGGTGATAATCTCGCCTTCAGAAACGATCGGTCTTTGATTAATGCAGGTGCCCTGATTGGAACGCTTGAACTTTAAGAGTTTATAAACATATTCCTTTTGATCATTCCCCTTGATTACAATCTGATCAGCGGATACTTTTTTCACCACGCCGCCTTCTTTTGCCAGGACAACAACACCGGAATCCCTTGCAGCTTTATACTCCATACCGGTACCGATAATAGGAGATTCAGGTCTGATCAGAGGTACAGCCTGACGCTGCATGTTTGCGCCCATAAGTGCACGGTTGGCGTCATCATTTTCCAGGAACGGAATCATAGAAGTAGCAACCGATACCAGCTGTTTAGGTGAAACGTCCATGTAATCCACTTGATCTCTGGGAACTTCCAGAATTTCATCCTGATAACGAACCATAACCCGTTCGTCCGCAAAGTGGCCTTCTTCGTCCAAAGGCTCATTTCCCTGAGCGATAACATAAAGATCTTCTTCATCAGCGGTGAGATATACAATTTCATCGGTAACCACATGTTTCTCAGGATCAACTTTCCGATACGGTGCCTCAATAAAACCATACTCGTTAATTCTGGCATATGTGCTTAAGGATCCGATCAGACCAATATTAGGTCCTTCAGGTGTCTCTATAGGACAAATGCGGCTGTAGTGGGAATAGTGCACGTCTCTGACTTCAAAGCCTGCACGCTCACGGCTTAAACCGCCGGGACCAAGGGCACTGAGCCTTCTCTTATGAGTAAGCTCTGCCAAAGGATTTGTTTGATCCATAAATTGAGATAATTGGCTGCTTCCAAAAAATTCCTTTATTGCAGCGGAAACAGGCCTTATATTGATAAGAGCTTGCGGTGTTACCACATCAATATCCTGGATGGTCATCCGTTCTTTAATGACCCTTTCCATTCTGGTAAGACCAATGCGAAACTGATTCTGAAGCAGTTCGCCCACACAGCGGAGCCTGCGGTTGCCCAAATGGTCAATATCGTCTATATGGCCGATTCCTTCAGGCAGAAGTAAATTATAGCTTACAGATGCAACAATATCGTCAATGAGAATATGCTTAGGAATAAGTTCATCTGTTGATTCCTTTAATGCCGCCTTTAAATCTTCTTCATTAAGCTCCTGATCAAGAATTGCTTTTAAGGTAGGATAGTGCACTTTTTCGTTAATTCCAACTTCTTTAAGATCAAAATTCAAATATGAAGAAGCATCAACAAAGTAATTTCCTACAACCTTGGCTGTCTTACCACTATCCAGTTTAAGCCAGACATGATTTATTCCGGCATTCTGGATGGCTTCAGCCTTTTCACGACTTAATCTTTCTCCGGCTTCTGCTAAAATCTCTCCGGTAGCAGGATCAATTGCCGGCTCAGCCAGAACCTTGCCTGCAATACGGGCTGACAAAGCCAGTTTTTTATTGAATTTATAGCGGCCTACTCTTGCCAGATCGTATCTTTTAGGATCAAAGAGCAGGGAACGAAGCAATTGATTTGCGCTCTCCACTGTAGGCGGCTCACCCGGACGGAGCCTCTTATAAACTTCTAAAAGACCTTCTTCAGTAGAATTTGTATTATCTGTATCCAGAGTTGCCAGAAGGCGTTCATTTTCTCCCAGCAGATCTTTAAGCTGTGCATCCGTACCATAACCCAGTGCGCGGAGAAGCACAGTTACATTTATTTTACGTGTGCGGTCAACACGGACATACATTACGTCGTTTGAATCAGTTTCATATTCCAGCCATGCCCCCCGGTTTGGTATCACCGTTGCAGAATATAAGCGTTTTCCGGTTTTGTCTATTTCTTCTGAATAATATACCCCCGGAGATCGGACCAACTGGCTGACAATTACGCGTTCCGCTCCATTAATTATAAAAGTACCTTGTTCGGTCATAATGGGAAAGTCTCCCATAAATACATCTTGTTCCTTTACCTCACCTGTCTCCCGATTAATCAACCTTACCCTCACTTTTAAGGTCTTGGCATAAGTAACGTCTCTCTCTTTGCATTCTTCCACCGAATATTTTGCGTTGTCCTCCAGATAATAGTCCACAAATTCCAGTACAAGGTTCTCGGTATAGTCGGTGATGGGAGATATGTCGTCGAATACCTCTTGGAGTCCTTTCTCGAGAAACCACCTGTATGAGTCCTTCTGCACCTCAATGAGGTTTGGCATCTCCAGAACCTCTTCGATTTTGGAAAAACTCATCCTGGTTCTCTTTCCCAGCTGAACTGGATGCAGCATGTACATCTCACCCCTTAAGTAAAGTTAAGCCAAATAAATCCATGAAAATTCCCGGACTATTTGGTAATATAAGTAAATAGGCATTAATATTTATTATACCCTTGCAATTACTACCTTATTCAGTGTAAAATATACTTAGATAATAATTAATAAGCAGTCAATTCATAAGCATAAAAAAACCTCAAAAATCATAAAATAAAACAGAGAAAAACTTAATGATTCAGGGGTTTTATAGAATAATTATGTCTATAAAACTATTAATGCAATTTACAATACTATCACAATATAAAGCCCTTGTCAACGGGCAATTTTTCATTTTAGGTATTAAAATAAGGAACTCCTTTGCAGAGCTCCTTATTTTTTCATAGAACTTTTGAACAAGATTTTCTTCTTGTAAATTATTTGATTTCGATCTTTGCTCCAACTTCTTCGAACTTGGCTGCAACTTCCTGTGCTTCTTCCTTGGAAACGCCTTCCTTAACTGCCTTGGGAGCTGCTTCAACAAGATCTTTTGCTTCTTTCAGACCTAGTCCGGTTACTTCGCGCACTACCTTGATAACCTTAATCTTCTGAGCACCAACATCAGTCAGTACAGCATCAAATTCGGTCTTTTCTTCTTCAGCGGCTGCAGCACCGGCAGCATCGCCGGCAACAGGAGCAGCAACGGCTGCTACAGGAGCAGCGGCACTAACGCCAAACTCTTCTTCCAGGGCTTTCACCAATTCAGCAAGTTCTAAAACTGTCATATTCTTTATAGCATCCATAATTTCTTGTTTATTCATAGTAATATTCCTCCTATTTAAATAATTTAATTCATTTTATAAGTTATAAGTTAATTATGCTTCTGCTTCTTTAGCTTCCTTAATAGCATTCAGAGCATATGCCAAGGAACGTATTGTTCCGCTGAGTACATTAACCAGCCCGGCTATAGGTGCATTCATGCTGCCCAGCATTTTGGCAATGAGTTCTTCTCTTGACGGCAGGGAAGCCAGAGCCTTAATGCCTTCAACATCTATAATATTGCCTTCTACAATACCTGCCTTGAATTCCATCTTTTTGAGCTTTTTCATGCTCTCAGTCAGTACCTTAGCAGGAGCTGTCGGATCTTTGATTCCAAAGGCTATGGCTGTAGGGCCTTTCAAGTAGGGAGAAAGATCATCGAAGCCCAGTTCTTTGGCAGCAATCTCAGTTAAAGTATTTTTATACACCTTATAATCCACTTCGTTTTTACGAAACTCATTTCTGAGTTCGGTTGCTTCTGCTACAGTCAAACCCTTGTAGTCAATAAAAATCGCACTGCTGTAATTAGATAACTTTTCCTTAATTTCTGCTACAATTTGTTCTTTTTTCTCTCTTGCAGACATTCTCCGTGGGACCTCCTTTCCTGCTACGCTTTTGGTGCTGAACTTAAAAGCCCTCTTGCCAAAAGGCAAGAGGGCAGTATTATATTATCAATTAATACATTCCCTTACCTCGGCAGGCTGGGTGATTAAGCTTGTCAGCACCTGCTGTCTACGATAAGACATGTTTATATTCATTTTCAATTATATGCTAGTATAACGGAAGCCCTGAAAATTGTCAAGAAATTTTCCTGGCTGTCAGCATTAATTCTTATGCCGAATCAGAACCTGGCTGCATTTATTTTGATGCCGGGACTCATTGTGCCGGAAATAACAATGCTTCTTAAATAAGTTCCCTTGGCAGCTGCAGGTTTTGCCTTAATTACGGCATCTATCAAAGCCATAAGGTTATCCATCAATTTTTCCGTACCAAAGCTTTTTTTGCCGATAGGTACATGAACAATAGCTTCTCTGTCCACTCTGTACTCTACTTTACCGGCCTTAATGTCCTTGATGGCTTTTGCCACATCTATAGTAACAGCGCCTGACTTTGGATTAGGCATTAAACCCTTGGGACCTAAGATACGTCCAAGACGGCCGACCTGGCCCATCATGTCAGGGGTAGCTACGCATACATCAAAGTCCAGCCAGTTTTCATTCTGTATCTTTGCGATAATTTCTTCCGCGCCAACAAAGTCGGCTCCGGCTTCTTCAGCCTCTTTGGCTTTTTCCCCTTTAGCAATGGCCAGAACTTTTACAGTCTTACCTGTTCCATGTGGTAAGACAACTGTCCCTCTTACCTGCTGATCGGCATGGCGAGGGTCAACGCCAAGACGAATGCTTAATTCAATTGTTTCATCAAACTTTGCTTTTGAAACTTGTTGGACAAGTTCCACTGCCTCTTGAGGATCGTATAATTTATTACGGTCTATCAATTTGGCACTTTCCAAATATTTCTTTCCGCGTTTCATTTTTCTTTACCTCCTTGTGGTCGTAACGGGTCCATTTTTTATTGAATCAGAATGGATTCCCTGCCACTTTAATAGTATTGTCTGATTAGTCTTCTATGGTGACTCCCATGCTGCGTGCTGTTCCGGCTACCATCGCCATAGCAGCTTCCACAGTAGCGGCATTCAAGTCGGGCATTTTTGTT
>JAAZHD010000267.1 GCA_012510895.1 Clostridiales bacterium | reverse complement strand
CTCACCGGTGGAACCCAGGCTGTCTATATTCATTTCATAGTCTTTATTTTTCTCAACCGGTATCTGAGTTGTGCTCATTTTTCCTATTTCCTCCTAAAAACTTGAGTATAACAAAAAATAAAAATTTGTTACGTATTTCTTATATTGTCCTATCAGTTTACTCTATAAGGGATGATAGCGTCAATAAAACAGATTTTTTCTCAAAGTGTAATCTATATCACATATTTTTGTTTTATTGTCAGGTATAATTCAGGCATAGATAATATTAGAAACGAAGGGAGTAGATTACAAATGAAACGACAGATAATTCATATAGATGAAGAAAAGTGCAACGGTTGCGGCCTTTGTGTGCCCAATTGCGCGGAAGGCGCCATCCAGATTATAGATGGAAAAGCCAAACTGGTTAAGGATCAATACTGCGACGGCCTGGGAGCCTGCCTGGGACACTGTCCTCAGGGTGCCCTTACATTGATTGAAAGAGAAGCTGAACCGTTTGACATGGAAGAAGCCATGAAATTCGTAAAGAGCCTTAAAGAAAATGAAGAAGCCGGAAAAAAGGCAACAGAACAAAAGCCGCAGGAGCAGAAACAGCAGACAGAAAGAAGAATTCCGATCAGCGGCGGCTGCCCGGGCAGCATGATGCGTTCTCTTAATCATAATAATACAACCCATACTCCGGAAGCAGCAGGAGAGGGAGACATATACTTCAGCTTAAAATCCCAGCTTCAGCAGTGGCCGGTACAGTTAAGCTTGGCGCCAATTCAGTCACCTTATTTCCAAAATGCAGACTTCTTGGTTACTGCTGACTGTGTTCCTTATGCTTATGCAGACTATCATCCCAAGCTGTTAAAGGGCAAAAAAGTTGTAATAGGTTGTCCAAAACTTGATGATCTTGATGCTTATATCGAAAAATTGACTGCCATATTCGCTTTAAACGATATAAACAGTATTACCGTTGCTTTTATGGAAGTACCATGCTGCAACGGAATCGTATATGCCGTGGAACAGGCAGTGAAAGCATCGGGTAAAGACCTGAAAGTGAATAAAGTAAGAATAACAATCGATGGGAGAAAACAGGAAATAAAACAATAGTTATGGATAAACCTATCAGTTTAAGGGTAAGTTATATAGGGAAAATATATTAAACGAAAGATGGTGAGTCAATGAAAGGCAAGATATCTTTACTGTTATCAATTATTTTTATCTTTGTTGCGCTTGCTGCATGCGCACCTCAACCGGCAGAACCTCAAACAAGTCCCTCTCCCAGTCCGTCTCCTTCGCCGGTGGAAACAACCAGCCCCACCCCGACAGAGGAAGACAATGATCCGACTCCTGGGGAAAACGGCGATAATACTGCGCCGGAACAACTTGAGGACGGCATTTATGAAGGCCGCTCTGAAGCTGATGAACGCGGCAATTACGGTGAAGTAAAAATAAAAGTTGCCAATGGAAAAATAACTGAAGTTGAATATACAGAATACCAGAAAGATGATAAACCAAAGTCTGAAGAAACCGGATATGAGTATAAAGAAGCTCTTGAAGCCTTTGAGGAACTGCCGAAGCGGCTGGTAGAAGCCCAGGACATAAATGAAGTGGACGATTACTCCGGTGCAACATCTACCAGCAAACACTTTAAGGAAGCAGTAAAAGAAGCATTAAAAAGCGGACCTGCAACAGACGATGATGATCTTGGTGACAAAGAAACTGAAGAACCAACCGAAGAAAACACTGAAGAAGACACTTCAAGCTAAAAGCTTTATTTATTCGAACAGTTATTATTCTTAATTCCCTGAAAGTTTTTGATAGATCTTATAAACTTCAGGGAATTTTTTCTTTATATTTATTGGTTTAAGATCACGATTGGTAAAAGCGTGAACGGTACTGCCCCTTGCTAAAACTGCTCTGTCCTCATCTCTTATAACCTCGTATTCCATTATCAGCCTTACACCGTTAAACATGGATATCCAGGTGCGGATTGTCAGCTGATCATCATATTTCGCAGGTATTTTATAGTAACAATGGGTTTCCAACAGCGGAAGCATTAACCCCATTTCTTCCAATTCACCATAAGTAATGCCGGTTCCTCGCATGAATTCCGACCTGGCAACTTCAAACCAGGGATAATAATTGGAATGATGAACAATCCCCATCTGATCGGTTTCCTTATATCGTACCCGAATTTTTGCTTCACAGATATGCATTACAACCATTCCTTTTCCGACCTTAACTTCCAACTTCCAACATCCAATATCCAATTTCCAGATCAGATCGACAATACCATGGCCAGCTCAAACAGTTCTTCGTTAAACTTGCTGGGCATAGCCAATGCTTTGTTAATGTCTTCATCCATAATCTTATTGTTTTTACTGATAACAACCCGGTTTCCTATATTGTTTTCAAGCAGTTCCACCGCATGATAGCCCATACGGCTGGCCAGAATAATATCCGCTGCAGACGGGCTGCCGCCCCTCTGGAGGTATCCAAGCACAGTAGCTCTGGTTTCCATGCCGGTCCTTTTCTCTATTATCTCTTCTAATTCCATAGCTTTACCGGCACCCTCTGCCAGTATAATTATGCTTGAGGTTTTGCCTCTATTTCTTCCTTCGATAATTCTCTTGCATAAGAGGTCGATATCGACAGGCACTTCGGGAATAATGATACCCTCTGCACCGCCGGCAATTGCAGTAGCAATAGCAATCTCCCCCGAATGCCGCCCCATTACCTCAATTATATTAGTGCGCTCATGAGAGGCAACTGTATCACGTATCTTGTTAATAGCTTCAAGAACAGTATTTACAGCTGTATCAAATCCTATTGTCACTTCAGTGCATACAATATCATTATCTATTGTGCCGGGTATTCCGATAGTCGGAAAGCCTCTCTGGCTCAGGTCACGAGCACCCCTGAATGAACCGTCTCCCCCAATGACTACAAGGCCTTCAATACCAAATACCTTTAACACCGTCAAGGCTTTTTGTATACCTTCCTCCGTTTTAAATGCTTCTGCTCTTGCAGTATTCAATATGGTGCCGCCCCGGTGACGAATCTCACCGACGGAAGCAGCATCCATCTGATCTATATCACCATGCATAAGGCCCTGGAAACCCCTGCGGATGCCGTAAACCTTCATACCTTTGTATATGGCTGTCCGAACTACCGCTCGAATGGCGGCATTCATTCCAGGTGCATCGCCGCCGCTTGTCAATACCCCGATCTTTTTCATATTTTCAAGTTCCTCCCCCATTAGTATCCAAATTACTATCACTTGAATTTAAAACCCATGTTCCATAAGGATGTTGTGTACTTCTTCCGCCTCTATATGCGGAACCAGAATCTCATAAAGATTATCTTTTTCGGGAACATTCCGATACACAGCCCTGAGTTTGATCAGAAAGCCTTCTCTGATAAGTAATTCTTGTATTCTATCTGCCAGTGCCTTTGACTGTGCCATATAGACAACCTTCCACATCCTGTTTTCCGCCTCCTTCGCTGGCAGGACATACACCTAATTATAACATTTTAACACATTTCTCACCTAATAGATGATTTAATTCGTCAACTAAACCGGAATCCCTCCTTACCCATGTGTCAGGTCTGGCGCGGAATGTCTTTTTTGCAGCTTCAAAATACAAATAAACAGGTATATTTCCCTTATATCTTCTGATTATCTTATAAACTTCCCTTTCAATACCCGGTTTTTGATTCTTTGATATCATCAGGTAGAGCTTGCTGGGCTTATTATTAACCAAAGGCTCTATTTTGTTGCATATCAGCTTTGGTTCCTCATCCTCCTTAAGACTGATCCGCCCTTCTATAATAACAGGGTTGTCCGGCTCGAGAAGTGTCCTGTACCTGGTATATACCTGAGGGAATACTATTACCTCAATTTCACCGTATAAGTCCTCCAGTGTCAGAAAGGCCATGATATTGTTGTTCTTAGTGTATTTGTTATTTATATTAGTAATAATTCCTCCTAAAGTGACAATTGCATTATCATTAAGGTACGATGTTTGGTCCTCCCCGAATCGTGTTTCATCGTTCTGCTCTGCGGTCATAATCTCCAGGGTCGTATTGAGCCCTTCTAGTGCTTCCTTATACTCATCAAGTGGATGCCCGGTAATATATACACCGGTTGTTTCCTTTTCCATGGATAAAAGCATTCGTTTCGGAAACTCTTCCAAATCAGGCAGTTGTACTATCTGATTATCCTTAGAATCATCCAGGGACAGGTCTCCAAACATACTCACCTGACCTGCTACATTTCGTTTTCGCTCCTGAGCCACGCTGTCCAAAACCCTGTCATATACTGCAATCAATTGAGAACGCTTCATGCCGAAGAAATCAAATGCACCGCATCTTATAAGGCTTTCAACCAACCGTTTATTTATTGCGCTGCTGTCTGTTTTTTGACAAAAATCCAGGAGGTTGGTAAAGGGGCCCTTTTCTTCACGGGCTTTGATTATAGCTTCTATGGCCGGTGCCCCCACATTTTTTACAGCTGCCAAACCGAAACGAATTGTATTTCCTATTACCGTAAAACGTGACTGACTTTCATTTACATCCGGCGGCAGGACCTTTATATTTCTCTTTCTGCAATAGTGAATATATTCGGCTACCTTGCTGCTGTTGCCCATTACGCTGGTGAGCAAGGCTGCCATAAAAGGAACCGGATAATAGCATTTAAGCCATGCAGTCTGATAGGCTATCAGTGCATATGCAGCTGCATGGGATTTATTAAAGGCGTATTTGGCAAATTCCATCATTTCATCAAATATGCGGTTGGCGCTTTCAAGTGATATACCGTTGCGAAGGGCGCCCGGCACAATGATCCTGCCTTGCTCATCCACTATTCCATAGATGAAATTTTCCCTTTCCTTTTCCATCATCTCTGTAATTTTTTTAGCCATAGCCCGTCTCACCAGGTCTGCACGGCCTAATGAGTAACCTGCCAGATCTGTGAAAATCTGCATAACCTGTTCCTGATACACCATACACCCATAGGTAACCTCCAGAATAGGAGCCAGTTTTTCGTCAGTGTATTCAATATTATCAGGATGGTTTTTATTGGCTATATACCTTGGAATCTGGTCCATAGGCCCCGGTCGGTACAGGGAAAGGCCTGCTATAATATCCTCCAGATTGCTGGGCTTTAGTTCCTTCATAAACTGTGTCATTCCTGAACTTTCCAGCTGAAATACGCCTTCTGTGTCTCCCCGGCCCAGCATTTCATAAACCGCCGGATCATCCAGGGAAACAGAATCAAGATCTATGTCAACTCCATAATTTCCCTTAATAATGGCAAGAGTATCCTGAATTACAGTTAATGTACGAAGCCCTAAAAAATCCATCTTTAACAGGCCCAGTTCTTCTAGTGTTCCCATAGGAAATTGAGTTGTAATAGAATCGTCATTCTTCTGAAGGGGTACATATTCGGTAAGCGGACGTTTGGATATAACCACTCCTGCGGCATGGGTTGATGTATGACGGGGAAGTCCCTCCAGACTTCTGGACATATCTATCAGAGTACGGGCTTCAGGATCCTCCTCGTAAAGCATTCTGAGATCAGGATTCCGCTCCAGCGCCTTGTCAATGGTCATTCCGATTTCCATTGGCACCATCTTGGCTACCCGGTCCACCTCAGCATAAGACATATTCAGTGCCCTGCCTACGTCCCTGATTGCAGCTCTGGCTGCCATGGTGCCGAAAGTTATAATTTGCGCAACCCTGTCTTCCCCATATTTTTCTATAACATAATCAATTACTTCCTGCCGTCTTTCATAACAAAAATCTATATCGATATCCGGCATGCTTATTCGCTCCGGATTCAGGAAACGTTCAAAAAGCAGCCCGTATTTAAGAGGATCTATCTGGGTAATATTCAGGGTATAAGCAACAAGGCTGCCGGCTGCGCTGCCTCTGCCGGGACCTACCATAATTCCCCTGTCCCTGGCATATTTTATAAAGTCCCAGACAATAAGAAAATAATCCACATAACCCATCTCGGATATGGTTTTTAGTTCAAAATCCAGACGATCTTTAATTTCCTGGGAAATAGCAGGATATCTTTCCTTCAGCCCCTTAAGACAGAGCTGCCTTAAATATTCCTCCGGAGAAATATTGCCCGGGACATCATATTCCGGCAGATGCAGAGTATCAAAATCCAGCTTTACATTGCAGCGTTCCCATATTTTCTTGCTGTTTTCCAAGGCTTCCGGAATATCCTTAAAAAGCTGCTTCATTTCTTCATCGGATTTTAAATAAAACTCGGAGGTTTCAAATCGCATCCGATCCGAGTCCTCCATGGTCTTTCCTGTCTGTACGCAAAGAAGAATCTCATGGGCATATGCATCTTCCCGCCGGACATAATGAACGTCATTTGTTGCCACCAGCGGAATACCTGTCTCCCGGCTTATCTGTATAAGGCCCCGGTTGACTTCTTCCTGGCCGGGCAAGCTGTGATTCTGCAGTTCCAGATAAAAATTACCCTGCCCAAAAATACTGTTTAAGCGGACTGCTTCTTTACGCGCATCATCATAACGCCTTTGTTCCAACAGCTGAGGTATAGTGCCTGCAAGACAGGCGCTCAGACATATAAGCCCTTTTGAATAAGCAGCCAGCGTCTCATAATCAATGCGCGGCTTATAATAAAATCCTTGGGTAAAACCCAAGGTAGACAAGGTCATAAGATTCTGATAGCCGACTTGATTTTCTGCCAGTAATACCAGATGATTATAGTTTCCGTCAGAACGGGACTTTTTATCATGCATGGAGCCCGGGGCTATATATACTTCACATCCGATAACCGGCTTTAACCCCCTTGCGCATGCTGCCTTGTAAAACTCAACAACACCATACATGGCCCCATGGTCGGTGATTGCAATGCCGGGCATTCCAAGCTCCTTGCACCGGTCCAGCATATCATGTATCCGGCCTGCCCCATCCAACAAACTATACTCTGTATGAACATGAAGGTGAATAAAATCGCTCATAATCTACACTCCCGCTATACTGCTATTTCCTCATAACTTTAGCAGCCAACATAGCCTTGGCAATAAGAAGCTTGTCACGGTAGACACAAACTTCCACTTTATTGTACATTCTGCCTTCTTCCACAGGTTCCACTTCTATATCCAACATATCATCCAGTTCCGCCGGTCTTACAAAATAGACTGTAAAAGTGTCCACAACCATATCCGCCTGCCTGAACTTTTTCAGGGAAACAATGGCAACTGTAGACATCAGCATGGTAAGGGCGCTCCAGCTTGCGGTACCCATATGGCTGGTCAGTATCGGTGTTATTTTCCCTGTGTAGCGTATTTTATTCTCCATACGCTTGCTGGTTAGGTTCGACAAT
>JAAZHD010000266.1 GCA_012510895.1 Clostridiales bacterium | reverse complement strand
GCGCGGGCTTTGCGATGATAGTAACGGGTATCATGGCATTGGCTTTTATCGGTTTTTCCGGAATGCTGCCTATCCAGTAGCTGTAAACAGGGGGGATGAAAAGTGGCAATTGAAATAATACGTACTGTTTCAATCATATCCGGCATGGGAGTATTACTGGCAGCTGTTTTGACCCTTGCGGAACGGTTCCTGCTTAATTATGGAATATGCAAAATTATTATAAACAAAGACAGGGAAATTGAGGTAAAAGGCGGGAATCATCTGCTGGGCAGCCTGATTCAAAACGATATATTTATTCCCTCTGCCTGCGGGGGCAGAGGCAGTTGCGGACTTTGCAAGGTAAAGGTTCTGTCCGGAGGCGGGCCTTTGCTGCCTACAGAGACTCCTTATCTTACCAAAGAAGAACAGGAGAACAATGTCAGATTGTCCTGCCAGGTTAAGGTGCGGGAGGATATTGAGATTGAGATTCCTGAAGAATTGTTTAATATCAGGGAGTATACAACCAGGGTAGAGAAAATTGAAGAGCTGACTCATGATATAAAAACCCTTACCTTACGATTTTTAAATGGAGAGGAGATGGACTTCAGGCCGGGTCAATATGTCCAGATCAAGGTTCCAAAATACGGCAAGAACACGGAAGAGGTTTACCGGGCTTATTCCATAGCTTCCTCAGCCTCTCGCAAGGACAGCATTCAGCTTATTATAAGACGGGTGCCGGAAGGCATATGCACTACTTATATATTTGACTACTTAAAAGAAGGCGACCTGCTCGATTTAAACGGCGCTTACGGTGATTTTTATCTACGCGATACTGACCGTGAAATCATATACATCGCCGGCGGTTCAGGGCTGGCACCCATCAAATCCATGCTCCATCAGATGGAGGAAGAAGGCATCAGCCGAAAAGCCACTTTCTTCTTCGGCTGTGTGGGCAAACGGGATCTGTATTATATAGATGAAATGAAAGCATTTGAAGGAAAAATTCCCAATTTCAAGTTTGTTCCAGCTTTATCCGGAGCCGGCGAAAATGAGGGCTGGGACGGGGAAACCGGTCTTATTACAGAAGTTGTTGATCGGTACATTAAGGACGGTTCCAATATGGAAGCTTATTTATGCGGCAGTCCGGGAATGATAGATGCCTGTATTAAAGTGCTGTATAATAAAGGTGTTACGGATGACAGGATATTCTATGATAAATTCTAAAGGGAGGAATTGAAGTGAAAAAAGATCCAAGGCTGGAAGCGGTAGAGAAACAAATGCGGCCGGGAGAGATCAGCAGCATAGGCTTCTTGGGCAATGATGAAAGAAGTTTGGCGGAAATTCTGCTAGATGATGGACATACGGTTACCTCCCTCTATCTGGATCACCAGACTATTGCAAACAGAATGCAGGAATTGACCGACAAAGGAAGAGAAGGTTTTGGGAATCCTGTCCTGGTAGATGATTTTTTGGAGGTTACCGTTGAAGATTCCCGCGGCACTATAGCCTGTCCCTTCATGCATATGGGTATGTATCCAAAGGAGAATGTAAGGGTAGTAAATAAAAAAACTGGAGAGGAAATTCGCTGGACGGCACTGAATATCCATATGATAAAGGAACACGGCTTTTATGAAGGGAAGGGTTCGCCTTTCCGCATAGAACCTTTGGACCTGATACGGGTACTGGAATTAACATAAAAAGCAGCAAGGAAGTATTAAAGACTTTGTAAATTTACAAAGTCTTTCTTTTATGTTACTATGTTTTTGTTATGAAAATGGATTGTTGGATGCATTCAAACAATAGAAAGAGGTGTCATCCTTTGAATACCGCCTTAAGACTGATAACCTTTCTGGCAAGAAACTTGATTGCCATTGCTGTGGTAATTATCCTGATAGTGTTGGCAACTTTTATTTCCTATGATATGGCAAATATATATGTGATGATAAATGACGGGCTTTCAGAAAGAGCGAATGTGATTATACATCATGAGGATCCGTCTGATTTAAGCCGTTTTTTTACAATGTCTTATCTGTTTTCAGATCCTGCATTCCAAAGTGATCAATATAAGGATTATATTGTGTCTGATTATGATTATGACCTTAAAATCAAACATATGTGGGTCTGGCCTTGGGAGTCAAGCACTGTGGTGACAGTGGAAGAGGTTATCGATGATGAATCCTGGAAGTTCAACATTACCGATGAATTTCGTGAGAGGCTGATGCTTGCCCAAATGCCGCAGGCTGAAGAATTGCCGGAGGGAGAAGAAGACTCGGAGAATGAAGAAGGTGCATCAGAAGAAGAGGACGAACCGGCATTTGAATTGGAGATTCCCAGCCCCAAGTGGCAAAATGGGGAAAAACTCATAGAATTTGTCAAGGTAGAAGGACAATGGAAGATTAACGGTATTGAGTTTGTAAGGAGTTTGGAATCTGAATAAATGGGCGTGATGACTGAAATGAAAATCGGCAATCTTCGCATAGAAAAACCGCTTTTTCTGGCACCTATGGCGGGTATTACCGACATTCCGTTCAGATTGTTATGCCGGGAGCAGGGCTGTCATGTGGTATACACCGAAATGATAAGCGCCAAGGGACTGTATTATGGCAGCCGGCGTACGGAAAACATGATCGAAATTCATCCTGATGAGCACCCTGCAGGAATACAAATTTTTGGCTCGGAACCGCTGTTAATGGCAAAAATGGCTGAAAGAATCACGGAAATGCATATTGCTTCAGGTGCCTCGGTTAAGTTGCGCCCTGATTTGATTGATATCAATATGGGCTGTCCGGCGCCTAAGATCGTTCGGAACGGAGAAGGCAGTGCTCTGATGAAAAATCCTTCTCTTGTGGAAAAGATAGTTCGTGAGGTTTCCCGTGCCACAATTTTACCTGTAACGGTTAAGATCAGAAAGGGTTTTGATGAAAATTCCGTTAATGCCGTGGAGATTGCTTCCATAGCAGAACAAGCCGGAGCAGCTGCTGTTACGGTACATGGAAGAACCCGTGAACAGTATTATTCCGGCAAAGCAGATTGGAGCATTATAAGGAAGGTAAAGGAAAAACTCTCCATTCCGGTAATCGGGAATGGAGATATTTTTACAGCAGAATCAGCAATTGAGATGAAGAAACAAACCCTTTGTGACGGAGTTATGGTGGCCAGAGGTGCTTTGGGCAATCCCTGGATTTTCAGGGATATTCTTTCTTTTGAGGAGAGAGGAGTAATCCCGCCCCCGCCTGACCCAAAGGATAAAGTTGATACCGCCTTACGGCATATGAATATGCTGATTGAACTTAAGGGAGAAAAGACAGCTGTTCTGGAAATGAGAAAGCATATTTCATGGTATCTGAAGGGATTGACTAATTCCGGCAGGATACGCAGCAGAGTAAATTCTGTTTCTAGTGCTTCCGAGGTGGAAAATATATTGCGTTCCTATCTTCTGGAGTTAGAAGAATCCGCTGAACAGCAGACGAATTAATTATTGAAATTGCATTGAAAATTACCTCTGTTAGGAGTAATATAAAAGCACACAAAATGTGCACAAAGCGGGAACATGGGAGGTAATGGTTTTGGACTTTTATCGGGTCGGCGACAAAATCATCAGCTTCCGCAGAATTGAAACCAGTCTTAGAAAAGCCCTGAAACTCAGGAGTCAGGGGAAGTCGCAGAGCGAGACAGCAGAAATTCTGGGTATGGAACGAAGCTTTATTTCTCGTTTGGAGTCTTTGGGAGAGCTTCGCAAGGCAAAGCAGATTGGTGTAGTGGGCTTTCCGGTTGCAAACAAGGAAGAAATACGGAAAGTACTGGCTGAAAGAGGCATCACGAACTGCCTTCTCATGACGGAAGAAGAACGCAGGGCTTTTGTCCAAAGAAAACCGGGCATGGAAATTGTCAATGAGATGTCGACTTTGATTCAGGAATACCGTACATATGATACGGTTATAGTACTGGCTTCAGATATGCGTACCAAGTGGGTTGAATCATTGCTGGACAATCAGGTTATCATGGTTGATATAGGAACCTCGCCGCTGATCGAGGATGTCTATGTGAATCCCGCTCGTATTACCGAAATACTTGATCATATTTTAGAAAAAAGTTAATAAAGGAACCAAATTGATCAAAAAACAAGGGGGAAGAGATTTGGCCAGCAAAAGGATTGTCAGTATTAGTTTAGGTTCTTCTTCTAGAAATCATCGTGTTGTTTTAAAAATAGGCAATGATGAGTTTATTATAGAGAGGATCGGAACTGACGGAGATTTTAATAAAGCATGTCAGTTGATTCGTGAGTTGGACGGCAAAGTGGATGCATTTGGCATGGGCGGTATTAGTATGTATCTCTATGGAAAAAACAATCACCGCTATATCTTGCGTTCTGCAGTTCCTCTTAGAAAGGCTGCCCGGCTTACCCCTATGGCTGATGGTTCCGGATTTAAGTCAACGGTTGAGCATAAAGTGGTTCGATTCATTAAGGAAGAACTTGGTATTTCCATAGAAGAAAAAACCGTGCTGCTTGTCAGCGGCATGGAGCGGCTGGGTATGGCTGAGGCCTTTTCTCAGGCCGGATGCAAGACCTTGTACGGCGATCTGTTGTTTGTATTGGGAATTCCCTATGCGATAAAAAAACTAAGCAGCTTACACCGTCTGGCCGCGATTTTGATGCCGGTAATACAATGGATGCCGCTGAAAGTACTCTATCCCAGCGGGATGAGTCAGGAGGAGAATACGCCCAGGTTCAGAAAGGCATTTGAAAAGGCTGATATAATTGCCGGAGACTTTATGTATATAAAGAAATATATGCCTTTGTCTTTGAAAGGCAAAATTATTGTCACCAATACAGTAACACCTAAGGATGTTGAGATACTGCGCGACAGAGGAGCTGAACTTCTTATAACCTCAACTCCGGAGCTGGAGGGGAGATCCTACGGCACCAATGTGATGGAAGCTCTTGTCTGTGCGCTTGTAAATAAAAAACCGGAAGACATTTTGCCGCATGAATATGATCAGGTGCTGAAGCAAGGCATCTTACGCCACCGGGTGGAATATTTACAGGCATTAAGAAATATATCTGATAATAAAGCACCAGGAATTTAAGATAGTACGGAAGCAGAAAAAGTAAAAACCAGAGTATCTTGATATAATAAATATGAAAGAGCACACGGGAAACTTTACAGCTGCCCGGGAGTATTGCTGATGGAAAAGTTTGCAGTTATTATGCAGTCGGATAAGGGGCAGAGAATTATTCGGAATAATCCAGTATTAAAGCTTTTGCCGGAAAAACTTGCCCGGCATTTTCTTGCTCTTTTATCCGTTCAAAAGGCAGGAACTATAACAGATATCAGGAGCGGGGAGACCCTGGGCTATCTTTTGGATATGCCCGGTTTTTTATCCGGCCTGAAGAAAAAGAAGGAAGGGAACAGGCGCAAAATAATAAGGAGCCTGGCACAAAAGCTAAAAGCCCTTAATGTTTCCATACTGTGTTTTTCTGATATAATGGATTACTTTTATGAAGATGAATGTCTTTTGCTGGAAGAACAGGGCATAACGCTTTTGGACGGTTTTCTCAATCGTGTGGCGGGTTTGCTCCTGGTTTTCAACCGGCTTCTTATTATCCTGGAGAAGGAGATACCTTTTTTTGAAACAGGCATATGGGGAGCGGATACCTTCCTGGGGCGGCTTTGGGCAGAGGTCATGGCAAGCAGGGTTAATCATATGTGTATCGGCGGCCGTGACTTACAGAAACTGGAGAGACTGGCCGATTACATTATGGAGTCCACCGGTTTGTCCTGTCAGACAACAGTCCGGCCGGACGTTTGTTTCAGCAGCAAGAACTTTCTTGTAGAGGCAGAAACTTTAAATTGCTTATTTCATGCTCCCGAACCTTTTTTCCACTTTCGTTTTTATAGAGGAGAATCAAGGGCTGCTAATACTGCCGGTACTCTTTATTTTCCTGTTGAAACGGGCTGGATGGCCGGCCCGCATAACATTGCGATTTCACAAAAACTGAATCCATGGGATGAACCTGCTCTGCTTGATGGGCTTTATTATCTTGTCAGCGGAGCATACAGAGAGAGTATACTTCACAGAAGAATCACATTGGAGCAGATAAAGTGGGTGTATACATTCTACGAAAACTACCAAATAAAACCGCAAGGCTTTGTGCATAATGGAGAGAAAATCCACTATGATCAGTTCCGGCGCAGGTATTTTGCGGAAATTAGCCATATTTCACTTGACAATGGATAGTACCGGAATTATAATAATCATTGCTGGCATTGTATTACTATTAAAAATGAAAAATTCCTGAACAAAAAGCGCTGCAAATTGTTCGAAAATATTGCAGTGCTTATTTATAATTTATTCATTTCCCGGTTACCTTAGAATAAAAATGATGTAGAGGCATATATTAGCAACATATCATTTTGGTATAGTATAATTAAAGGGGAGAAGCGGAATATGACCAACAGGGAAACTATACTGACACCAGAAGGAGTTGCAAAGCTGGAGCAGGAACTTCATAGGTTAAAAACAATACGCCGTAAAGAGATTGCTGACAGAATTAAGCAAGCCATTACTTTTGGAGATCTAAGCGAGAATTCTGAGTACGATGAGGCGAAAAACGAACAGGCTTTCAATGAAGGACGTATTGTAGCTTTGGAAAACCTGCTTAAAAATGCAAAGATAATCGATGATGAAGATATTTCTACTGATGTGGTCAGCATCGGTTCAACAGTTAAACTGCTTGATGTTGAACTCGATGAGGTTATAGAATATACTATAGTTGGTTCTGCAGAGGCAGATCCTGCCAAAAACAAAATTTCTAATCAATCTCCTATAGGAAGCAGCATAATCGGTAAAATCGAAGGCGATGTAGTTGAGGTTGCAGTTCCTGATGGAACGATTACATTAAAAATTTTGGAGATTAAAAAGTGAAGGATGAAGTGATTTGAGTCAAACAAATGATGAATACAGGGTTAACGAAGCAGTTGAATCAGAAGAGAACCTCAGTGAAATTCTGCAGGTTCGCAGAGAAAAGCTTTTCAAATTACAAAAAGAGGGAAAAAATCCATATGAGATAACCAGGTATCATCCTACCCACTATTCCAGTCAGATACTTGATGAGTTTGATACCCTGGAGGGACAGGAGGTTAATCTGGCCGGCAGAATTATGTCCTAGAGAATTATGGGCAAGGCCAGTTTCATCCATATTCTTGACTCCAAGGGACAGATACAGGCATATGTACAGGTTAATGAACTTGGCAAGGAAGCATATGATGAATTCAAGACATATGATATAGGCGACATTATAGGCATTAAAGGAGAGGTATTTCGCACACGTAAAGGGGAAATATCTGTCAAGGCCAAGGAGATCACACTTTTGTCCAAATCCTTGCGTCCATTGCCGGAAAAATGGCATGGGCTGAAGGATCCGGATCTTAGATATCGTCAGAGATATGTAGACCTAATAGTGAATCCTGATGTACGTCAGACATTTGTGCTTCGTTCCAGGATTATCCAGGAAATTCGGAAATATTTGGATGAGAGAGGGTTCCTGGAGGTGGAAACGCCGGTTCTGCACACTACGGCCGGCGGCGCTGCAGCCCGTCCCTTTATTACCCATCATAATGCTTTGGATTTGGACATGTATATGAGAATAGCCACCGAATTACATTTAAAGCGCTTGATTGTCGGTGGTTTTGATAAGGTATATGAGATCGGAAGGATATTCAGGAATGAAGGTATCAGCATAAAGCATAATCCGGAGTTTACTACCATTGAATTATATCAGGCTTATGCAGACTATCATGACATAATGAACCTTACAGAAGACATGATTTCAACGGTGACGAAGAAAGTACTTGGTACTGATGTTGTTATCTATCAGGGACAGGAGATCAACCTGGCTGTTCCCTGGAAGAGGATCACCATGATTGATGCTGTTAAGCAGTATACCGGTATTGACATGAATTCTGTCAGCGGTGATGAAGAAGCCAGACGGGCGGCAAAAGCAGCCGGTATAGAAATAGAAGGAAAAGAAACCTGGGGAGAGGTGCTCAGCCTTCTCTTCGAGGAAAAAGCGGAAGAACATTTGGTTCAGCCTACCTTTATTATGGATTATCCCATTGAGATTTCCCCTCTTGCAAAGAAAAAGAAGGATGATCCCAGGCTTACAGAACGGTTTGAATTATTCGTAACAGGGCGGGAGTTCGGTAATGCCTTTACTGAATTAAATGATCCCATTGATCAGAGAGAAAGATTTATGGAACAGGCAAGGCAAAGGTCAGCGGGGAACGAAGAAGCAGAGATGATGGATGAGGATTTCGTCAATGCATTGGAAATCGGAATGCCTCCTACCGGAGGTCTTGGCATAGGCATTGACCGACTGGTTATGTTGCTTACCGATTCCTACTCTATCAGGGATGTTATCCTGTTCCCCACCATGAAGCCTAAAAATGAATAAAATGTAAACTTTGCAGCCGGTAACATACCGGCTGCTTGTTTTTTAAAATAGCTTATTTTATAATTAATATATACTGAAGTATTTTTGATTATTATGATTTTGTCAAGAGAGGCAGGTGTTTCAATGTATCGGGCGAAAATTAACAAGGATCAGATAAGGAATCATTTGCATTATGACAAATGGAAGTATATACTGGGCATTGTTTTGGTTATATTTTCCTGGAGCATGCTGACTACCATTACAACTCCCAGAACACCTGCTGACAAAAAGGTTGATATCTACCTTGTAGGAGGCTACAGCCTGTATGAAGAAGCTGACAAGTATGCAGAAACGATCCTGGCTGATTTCCCGGAATTATGGGAGGTTAACATATATAACATAAATATTGAAGGTGAAATGGAATACACCGGCCGCCAGCAGCTTATGGTAATGATAGGAAGTCAAACAGGAGATATTTTCTCTTTTACAAAAGGTGAGTTTGAGGTAATGGTAGAGATGGAGGCATTTTTGCCGCTGGATGATTATCCGGAGTTGCTCAGTCATTTTACAGAAGAAGAATTGGAAGAAGGTACATTTACAACGGCAAATGATCCTACACCCAGAATATACGGCCTGCCTATTTCGGATGTAGAACCTATAGGAGGTAAGTTTTTTAATACAGAAGATACCCTAATGGGGGTTATGTCATATAGCCAGAACACTGAAAAAGCTGTAGAGGTGCTGGAGTGGATTATTGAACATAAGGATGCTGAAAAATATGAGACAAGAAGACAGGAACTAGGAATAATGGACGAAGAACAGGAAACACAAGAACAATAATAACAATAATATTCAAATGAAAAATTACAGGCACTTTTGGCTGTTGCGAAAGCGGCATCAGGCCGCAAAAAGAAACATGCCGGAAG
>JAAZHD010000265.1 GCA_012510895.1 Clostridiales bacterium | reverse complement strand
GTTTAATACATTGGTCAGCAGATTTCCTTCCTTCAGGGCAGGATCTCCGTCTCTTTCATTTGCTTTTGGATTTAAGGGTTTCGGTTGGAAACTTACGCTTCGGATCCCAAGACCCAGTCCTAAAAAGTGTGCCCTAAGCTGCTCAGGCGTGTAGTAATCCAATAATTCATCCGCCATGGGCGGCTTTATTTCGCCGCTGCTGCTGGCCTTCTTGTCCAGGAACAGTACATGGCTGTTGGCTATCAGGGTGGATAACTGCAATTGTCCTTCCTTAGGATGTATGGTGGGATTGCTTCCCTGCAGTGCCATAAACATCGCCATTTGCGCCAGGCCGTAAAAATATATATTGTCTTCGCCAATAAATTGATAAATACCGGTGTCAGGAGAACACCACCATTTCTCCCATTCATCTTCTGCTGCGCTGTCAGCAGAATTGCTTTTCATTTTTAAGTAAGTCTTGGTAAAAGAAATAGGTGCCCAGAGGGATTCCGGCCATACCCAAAAGGTCAGGCCCTTAACCCCTTCCTTTTCCGGCGCCGGTACTCCCCACTCCACATTGCCGGTTAAGCGGAAAGGTACCAGAGTCTTTCCCGTTCTGAAGAAAATACCCTTTTCCGTGAGGACATTACAAGCCTTCTCTCTGTCCTTCAGATTGTCAAAAACCATCTCAAATGAGGTCTTCCCCTCTTCATCCTCTATTCTGAATTCCGGCAAAGACTCTTTAAGAAGTTCTATATCCTCTTTGAACTCCTTTTTAACATATATAACCGGGGGCTTTAAAAACTCCTGCAGAATATTGGTAAGCAAAGGACGAGTATTTGGCAGGGTTTTCAGGTAGTCAACCCATTCCTGCAGAAGATCCTGAAATTCCTCCAGTTTAAAATACCAGTTGGTGGTTTCTTTCAGAGCCGGTATTTTGCCGGTAAGCCTGCTGCGGGGATTAATCAGCTCAGAGGGCATATATTGATGTCCCAATGAGCATTCATCTGCATATCCCTTTTCAGACCGGCATCCTTCAATAGGGCAGCGTCCTTCTACCTGCCGTCCGTTTAAAAACACTCCCAGTTCCGGGTCATAGAACTGAAGCGTTGTGGTTTTACTAAGATATCCGTTTTCGTATAAACGGTTAAATACTTCTTCGGATACCTGTGCATGAATTTCTTTAGCTTCACCAAGCCCCGAAGCAGCAAATAAATTAAGGCTTATATTATATTTCTCCAAAGTTTTTTTCTGCAGCTTGTGGTTGCGTTCTACAAACTCTTCGATGGAACAGTCAATCTGCCCACTTTCTTTTAACTGACGAAAGGTTTCAGAAATTGGCGAGCCGTAACAATCTGTACCTGAAACAAAAATTACATTTTCCTCTCCGATTCTGTCCCTTAAAAACCTGGCAAATGCATCGGCATGTATGAAAACACCGCCAATGTGCCCAAAATGCAGCTCCTTATTTCCATAGGGCATTCCTCCGGTGATTACAGCTCTTTTAGGAAATTTCGGTCTTTCGTTAACAACGGTCATATATTTTCGCTCCTTGCACTTCAGATAATACCAAATTTATTATTATACCAAAGGCCCTCAAACTATTATGTACGAAAGAAAAGAGCCTGTGCCTCTCTCAGCTTGAAATCCTTAAGAGGTATACTATCATAATTATCTTCCCATGTAAATAATATGCATTTGTCTACACAGCCTGCAGGTTATATTAATTACTAAACATATTTTTCTGCCTGCAGACGGGAGGTGCAGCAGTGTAAATCGTCCGCCTGACCTTATTATATATTAGTAATCTATTTTTTTATCCAATCTTGTATAAAATACTAAAAAAACATAAAATCTTTACTCATTATTTACACATAAATCATAAAAAAGTGTTATAATAGTGGCTATATAATTAAAACTACACAATCAGGGGTGATATAATGTTAGGTCTGACAAAAGAGAAAATAGCAAAGTGGGAGCAGAAAGGCAAAGCAGAAAAGCTGGTGAAAGCTGCGCGTTCCAAAAAACCCGAACTTCGGCTGGCTGCAATAAAAGCACTGGGTTCAGTAGAAGATGAACATGCTTTCAACTACCTTATAACCTGCCTGAGAGACCGCAGCTCAGATGTTAAAATTGCTACCATGGAAGCACTGCAGAAACTGAATAATAAAAATGCGATAGAACATGTTAAGAGCCTTGTTCGTGATACAGATACTGCGGTTGCAGATAAGGCCAGAGAAGTTCTGAAATATTTAAACACAAACTAATTCCTTTCACAGAAAGAGCTGTTGAAAGCCTTCATTCGGTTTTCAACAGCTCTTTCTGATATAACAAGATGCAATGAATGATGAAAGGGGTGTACATCTTGAAAACTATTAAAGAACCTGCGAAAGATATTAAGGTGGCAGCGGAAGTTGACATCTGTGTTATTGGAGGAAGCTGTACAGGTGTTTTTGCAGCTGTACGGGCGGCCAGGCTGGGAGCTAAGGTGGCTGTTATCGAAAAACAGAACTGTTTCGGCGGTACCGCCACATCTGGCATGGTCAATGTTTGGCACAGCCTGCATAACATAAGCGGCAGCAAGCAGATAATAGCCGGTTTGACCCTTGAAACCATAGAACGCTTAAAAAGCCAGGGAGGCTGTGAAGAAATCAGCAATGTAAACTCAGCATTCCGTCTGGATACCGAACTTCTCAAAATTGAGCTTGATCAACTGGTCATAGAAAACTCTATACAGCCCTTCCTGCACACAATGTATTGCGCTCCCTGCATAGAAAATGGAGAGCTTAAAGGAATAATCGTGGAAAACAAAAACGGACGGCAGGCAATCCTTGCCAAGTTCTTTATTGATGCTTCAGGAGACGGAGATCTGGCCCATGACCTGGGGCTTCCCAGTTACACCCATGATATTATGCAGCCTCCCACTCCGACATTTAAACTGATAGGCGACCTGTCAGGCATTAATCTTAAAAATCTGCTTCAGGAATACGGAAGTGAATTCGGTTTGCCTGAAGATTGGGGATGGGGCGGTCCTATTCCATCCATACCTAACCTTTTCTTTCGTGCAGACACCCATGTCTTTAATGTGGATTGTTCTAATGCAGACGACCTTACATATGCAGAAATTGAGGGAAGAAAATAGATAAAAGCGGTTATGCAGATACTGGAGAAATACGGCGGCAAAAAGGATAAACCTGCACGTATTGCTGCAATATGTTCTCATATCGGCATACGTGAATCCAGGCATTTTAACAGTGATTATAAATTGAATCAACACGATATTTTATACGGGATAAACTTCGATGATGCCATAGCCAATGGAACATACCGGGTAGATATACAC
>JAAZHD010000264.1 GCA_012510895.1 Clostridiales bacterium | reverse complement strand
AAGGCAACAGGGAATATTTTTATCATAAGCTGGATGAATATTTTCCGGGGATGAAACAACGATATATCCGGACATTTGGCAACAGCTATGAATGCCGAAGTCCAAACCACGGCCGGTTAATGGAAATTTTTCGAGACAATTGCCGTAGACACGGGATACTATACCTTCCGGATGATGTGTTTAGGTATATACACGAATTCGAGACAAAAGAACGGCAAATATCGATATTTGAATTATAATTCATGTTAAAAATAAAAATTGCCATTTACTTATTTTTTATGAAAGGAGAAAATGTATGAAAAAAATGATTTTAGGAGTCACACTGTTTGTTTCCGGATTTTTTGGAGCTCTTGCACTGATAATTTCAACTGTTTTGTCTCCACTGAATCCCTGGAGTTACAACGGAATTGAAGGCTGGCGAGGCATTGTTTTGGGCATGCAGCTGGAAGCGCCATTAATTATATCCATGGTTGTATCAATTGTCGGGCTTGCTATTTGTATCTTTGAATTACTACAAAACAAATGAGAAGCATATATTTGCAGGAATTATATAAAAAAAATAAATTGTAACCCGGGGGACAGGCAATGCAAATCCTAAGAATTAACAGAGACAATGCAGGTATGCTGTTTGATTACTGGAATAAGATAGGGGAAAATATACCGTACTTTTATAAAAACACATATCAGGCATTCATAAAATCTTTATTTGATGACACTTATGAAGGAATGACTATTTTCAGAACAACTTATGTTTTTGCAGCACTGGAAGATGGTCAGGTCAAAGGTTTCATACAGTATGGACTGCCTGCATTTCATTTTACTGAAGCAGGCAAGATTACCGAAAATATTAACATAGGGGTTATACGCAGCTTATATTATGACGCAGGAAGAATTGATATTGGTAAATCACTGTTAGACCTGTCTCTTGACTTTTTTAAAGACAAAAACATTAAAAATATACATGCATTTTATCATGCTATGGGCATGAGTTGTAACGGGCATCATGGTAAATTGCATGAAAAGTATGATTACATAGGCAATTTTTTGTGTAATAAAGGTTTTGAGGTTGAACACGAAAATATCTTTTATATTTATGATATGAAAGGAAAAAGTCTGAAGTATCCCGATAACACCGGCATCAGTTTATCTGATTTGGAAGATAACAGGCAGAAGTTTCTATTAATTGACCAAGATAATAAAGCAATTGGAAGCGCAGTGATAGTTTATATTGATAATCTTACAGGGTTATGCGAAAAAGATATTATATATCTGGCATGGATCGGCATTGACAAGGAAGTAAAAGGAAAGGGCCTTGGAACAGAATTCTTAAATCACATAATCAGCTATTGCCTTAAAAAAGGATATAGATATTTGCATACAGACACAGCTATAAATAATAAGACAGCCCAAAGGTTCTATGAAAGAAATGGATTCATAAACAGCGGTATAACAAGAAGTTATATATTGAAAACGATCAGCTGAGCATATAATAAATTCATCTTGGCAAATTAAGAAATATATAGGAGAATAAGCCATATAACTATATATTTTATAATGCGGGCTGAAAGGATAAACATATGAAAATAGCATGTAATTATTATAGGGAAACTGAGGAGCTATTTTATGAAAATAAAATAGATATCGATTATTTTAAATATCCCGGAGTTGGCTTTCAACTGGGTATCATGAAAGATTTAAATGCATTTAATGATTTCTGCAGCCGGGTAACAAAAAAACGGCCGATTTTGCTGCACGGGTTATATCCAGCTCCCCATGATTTATCATCAATTTCTTTACAAAAGGACTTTAACGATGAAATTGCAGATAGGCTTATCCGCGTGACAAAAACGCCTGGCCTGTCCTTTCATCCGGCCCTTTCTGAATTGCCGGCGGATATTCCTTTTAATAAAACATTGGACATAATTATTAATAATGCAAAATATTTAAAAGAAAAATACGACTATATGCAATTTGTCTCTGTCGAAAACTGTGACAGCGCAAATTGGGGTGATTTAATAAAGCCTGAAGTTATTTCACAAATAATCAATGAAAGCGGTTGTGATTTTTTGCTTGATATCAGCCACGCCTTCTGTGCATCGCGGCTGCTTAATATTTCATTATTTGATTATTTAAAGCGGCTGCCCCTTGATAAAACTGTAGAGATACATATCAACGGATGGGTTGAAAGGAATAATTCTGTCATGTGCCATACAAAAATAAACAGGGACGGATACCGGGCCTTGGAATTTGTGCTTGAATACTGCATACCCGACATAATAACGGTTGAATACGGACGGCATAATGATAAAATAGGTGCAGGCGTGCCTCTTATGTCGTTGGAGAATATTAATGAACAGGCTAAAGAAGAAATTGAGGAGCAAATATGTAAAGTGCGGGAAATATGTATAAAAAGGAATATATAGTATTCTATTAATTAAGAAGGTGTGCTGATGATACATAAGGGGACAAAAGAATTGCATACTGAAAGGTTAGTTCTCAGGCGATTTGTAATAGAAGACGCCCAGGACATGTTCAACAATTGGGCAAATGACCCGGAAGTAACAAAGTATTTAAGCTGGGAACCTCACGGCAGCATTGAGGTAACAGAAAATCTGCTCCGGATCTGGGAAAAAGATTACGAAAATCCTAAATGTTATAACTGGGCTATTGTCTTTGACGGTCATTTAAATGGTTCTATCGGTCTGCTGAACCCCAGAGATGATATGGGTGAAGCTGAAGCAGGATATTGTATATCCAAAGCATACTGGGGCAGGGGGATAGCGGCAGAAGCGTTGGCGGCAGTACTGAAGTATGCTTTTGAAGAGGCAGGCTTTAGGAGGATTATTGCAAAGCACGATGTACGCAATCCCAATTCAGGTAAAGTAATGAGAAAGTGCGGCATGAAATATGTGGAAACTGCAAGGACCCCGCTGGCCTTAAAACCTGAGAAGATAGTTTTGTGCCACTGCTATGAAATTTTAAACCCTAACATCACATTAGAAAGTAAGCCTTATTAAAGAGGTAGTTTTATGCAAATAAGCATGTTTGATAAGAGCAATAAGAAATATATTAAAGAAGCATCAGAACTGTTAATAGAGAGTTTTCCCCACTGTTATTCAGATAGTGCGTTAGAGGAAGTAGAAATGTGCTTAAGTGAAGATCGTATCGCTGTTATGGCAGTGGAAAACAATCAGCTGGTGGGATTTGCAGGCGCTATTCCACAATATGGTGTTACGGGCTGGGAACTTCATCCTCTGGTTGTTCGCAAGTCACATCAATTTAAAGGCATAGGCACTTTATTGATAAAGGCTTTGGAACAGGAGGTTGCAAAAAGGGGAGGCGTGACTATCTATTTAGGCACGGATGATGAGTTTAACAAAACTTCCTTAAGCAATTGCAATCTTTATGAGGATTTGTTTGACAAGATTGCTAATATAAAAAACCTTGACAAACATCCATATGAGTTTTACCTGAAAATGGGTTATAAAATTGTGGGCGTCATACCTGATGCAAATGGCATAGGGAAACCAGATATAATGATGGCGAAGAAGATTATTTGAAAGACACAGGGAGGTTTCCATAATGATAAGTGATACAGATTTAAAGCATTTGAAGCGCTGTGTTGAACTGGCAGAACAGGTTCGTGAGCTTCTCAGAAAGTTTTATGAAAGGAAGCGAAAAAAATAGTCTGCTTACTATAGCATACGGCTGATGAGAAGGGAGAAACTTTACATATATGCTCAAAATTAATTACCTGGTATCAGGCGGTGTAATAACTAATTATTATTGTTCATCCAAATGCAAGCACTGCGTTTATGCCAGTTCTCCGGGCTGGCCGAAGGACTATATGACATCATCTGCTGCAGATGAGATATTTTCCATTTTGAAAAGACTCGGCTGCGATGCCGTTCACATTGGAGGCGGGGAACCGCTTCTGCAGCCGGAAAAAATATATCCGGTGCTGGAATCAGCTGCAAGAAACCATATTAACATAGATTATATAGAAACAAATGCGTCTTGGTTTAAAGATGAGCCTTCAGCTGTACTAATACTCAGAGAATTAATGAAGCGCGGTGTATATTGCCTTTTAATCTCCATAGATCCTTATCATAATGAATATATACCGTTTTACAAAGTCAAAGGTTTGATAAAAGCGTGCTCAAAAGTAAATATGAATGTTTTTCCCTGGCTGATGGATTTCTGGAAGGATTTAGATGCCTTGGATGACACCAGGCCTCATTCATTGGATGAGTATGCAAAGCGTTTTGGAGAGAAATATCTTAGAAGCTTACCGGAAAGATATGGGCTTAATCTCAGGGGACGGGCCCTGAAGACATACAGACCGATGATGCGGAAAGAGCCTTTTGAAAAGATCATAAAAAAGTCTGCACCCTGCAATCTCTTATCAGGCATATATCATTTTCATGTTGACCTGTTTGGAAATTTTATTCCTCAGGCGTGTTCGGGTCTTTCAATAAAGCTGAGTGAGCTGGTTAAGGGAGCGGACCCGGAGAAGCATCCTGTTTTCTACAGGTTGGAGACCAATGGCATAAAAGGGCTGGCAGAGTTTGCGGCAGAGGAATACGGGTATAAGCCAAAGTCTGAATATGCCGGAAAATGCGACCTTTGTTATGATATCCGCAGCTATTTGACTCTGGAGAAGGGACTTAATCTGCCGGACCTGCAGCCGGCAAATCATTACAGATTTGTTTAACAATCAGCCTTTCTTTATGGTATAATGGCAGGGAAAACTTATGAGAAGAATCAAAAATTCCAGGGCAGGCAGGTGATTTACCATTTATACGGCACTTTACCGGCAATGGCGTCCGGAGACTTTTAAGGATGTGGTTGGTCAGGATGCCATTGTGCGTACACTTATAAATCAGATTTCCAGCGGACACATAGCTCATGCTTACTTGTTTTGCGGTTCCCGGGGCACGGGCAAGACCAGCACCGCCAAAATCTTTGCACTGGCCATAAACTGCCTGTCTCCGACAGAACACGGCCCCTGCAGAGAATGTGATGCCTGCATAAGCTTATCGGGTGAAAACAATATGGATGTTATAGAAATTGACGCGGCCTCCAATAACGGGGTGGATGAAATCCGTGATTTGCGTGACAAGGTTCGTTTTTTACCGACCGTAGGTAAATACAAAGTTTATATTATCGATGAGGTTCATATGCTTTCAATAGGAGCCTTTAATGCCTTGCTGAAAACCCTGGAAGAGCCGCCTTCTCATGTGGTATTTATTTTAGCAACTACCGAGCCTCATAAACTGCCTGCCACAATATTATCGAGGTGTCAGCGGTTTGATTTCAGGAGGATACCCCATAATGTAATTGTCAGCAGAATGCAGGAAATCTGCGACAGAATGAATGTTATCATAGAGAAAGAAGGCCTGCATACCATTGCCCGCTGGGCTGAAGGCGGTATGAGAGATGCCCTCAGCCTTCTGGATCAATGTATGAGTTTTTGCGGGGACCATATTACCAATGACGATATTCTTTTTATCCTGGGAACAGCGGATCAAAGTTTCCTGTTTAGTATAGTTAATGATATAATTGCGGATAATCTTCAGGGGCTGCTGCACAAAATCGGTCAGCTGATGGATGATGGTAAAGACCTGAATGCTTTTACACGGGATTTGCTGCAGCATATGCGAAATCTTCTGATTGTAAAAGCAAGTGACGAGCCGGAAAGCCTTCTGGATGTATCAGATTCTACAATGGAACAGCTTAAGGAACAGGCGGAAAGAATAGGTGAGGCCAGGCTGATCCGTGCAATTGAGCTGTTATCTCCCCTGGATTCAGAGATGAGACGAAGCACACAGCCCCGCATTCTCCTGGAACTGACGGTTGTCAAACTGTGCAGGCCTGAGCAGGAGATAGCCTTAAGCGCTCTTATGGACCGGGTGGAGGCACTGGAGAAAAGGCTTTCTTCTCAGTCTTCAGCAGTTATCCATAAAGCTCCGGCCGGAGATTATCAGGAAGATATGCAGCCTGATGATCCACCGGATGAACCGCCATGGGATTATTCACCTGAATATATAAATCCTGCCGGCCGTGAGGAAGAAGCTTACTCTCAGGAAGCTCATAATGATGATGAACCTGTTTCCGGAAAGACAGAGAAGATACAAGGGTCAGAGAAGCAACCTGAGTCTGCAGCTGACCCGGTCTCCATGTGGCAGGATATTCTGGATGTTATTGAAAAAGAAAGGCGTTCCATTCATGTGGCTATGGCAGGTGTAAGGCCCCGGATGGGCAATAATATATTAACACTGATATTCCCTCCGGCTTCCGGTTTTCAGATCTTACTGGTTGAACAGGAGGGCAACAGAAGATTTATTGAAGAAGTTGTCAAGAAAATAACCGGTACAGAGGTTCGTGTAAAATGTATTGCTGAAGATCAGCTGGAGGAAGAAGCTGAAAACCAAACAGATCCTGATAAAGAAAATCATGCAGTGAGAAGGGCTATAGAGGTTTTCGGAGAAGATTTGGTAGAGGTAATAGATGATGAGTAATGAGTAGCCTGGCTGCTGATCATTATGCTATAATGAATTGAATAAGACAGTAAACTGGGAAGAAAAAGTGAGAATTATATAAAGTTTGAGGAGGAAGTAAATATGGCAAGAAGCGGATTTCCAGGCGGTATGGGGAATATGAACAACCTCATGAAGCAGGCCAAAAAAATGCAGGAACAGATGATGAAGATACAGGAAGAACTGGAGGAGAAAACAGTAGAAGCCTCTGTAGGAGGCGGTGTCGTTACTGTTGTTGCCAACGGTAAGAAAGAAATCATAGAAATCAACATAAAGCCCGAAGTTGTAGATCCTGATGATGTGGATATGCTGCAGGATTTGATTTTAGCCGCTGTGAATGAGGCTTTAAGAAAAGCGGAAGAAATGGCACAGGAGGAAATGGGCAAGCTGGCCGGCGGATTGGGCGTGCCTCCTGGATTATTTTAATATGTTCTTATAATAAAGAACCGGTTCCTCATAAGGAACGAATCTGCATAGTAGAAAAGAAGGAAAGTGGTGGGCATTCCACATGAATTATTATATAGAACCAATTGCCCGTTTGATTAACGAGCTGTCCAGGCTGCCGGGTATCGGTGGGAAAACCGCCCAGCGCCTGGCTTTTCATATAATTGACATGCCTAAGGAAAAGGCTTTGGCTTTAACTCAGGCAATACTTAAGGCCAGGGAAGAAACTAAGTATTGCTCGGTTTGCTGCAATATTACAGACCAGGATCCCTGCAAAATTTGCAGCAGTCAAGGCCGGGATCGGTCCCTGATCTGTGTTGTGAAAGATCCCCGGGATGTAATTGCCATGGAGAAAATGCGCAATTATAATGGAGTGTATCATATCCTTCATGGACATATCTCTCCCATGGAAGGTATCGGCCCGGACGATATCCGGATCAAGGAGCTGCTTCACCGGATAGAAACGGACGATGTTAAAGAAGTGATCCTGGCAACCAATCCCGACATAGAAGGAGAAGCAACCGCAGTGTACATCTCTCGGCTTTTAAAACCTATGGGAATCCGTGTAACCCGCATCGCTCACGGCATTCCCGTCGGCGGAGATTTGGAATACGCTGATGAAGTGACATTATCCAAGGCTCTGGAAGGCCGGCGTGAAATGTAGTACAAATTAATCTGATGTCTACATCAAATAAACTCCTTTCATTTTTCAAATGTATGAAACGGAGTAAATAAAGTAGTATTAGAAAACATGGTTTATTAGGGAGAAGAAAAGCCCAGTAGGCCATGTTTTTTGTTTAGAAGATTGATAGAAATAAGGAACAAGGAATAAGGCTTAAACTCAGTAATATCAACGGATTAGAAGATTAAATGGAAAAGAAAATGGAATGAAAAATGGACAAAATCCCCCTCTTAATCCTTCCCCCTTAACCCTCAATCCTAAAAGCACTTTATTTTCATTTT
>JAAZHD010000263.1 GCA_012510895.1 Clostridiales bacterium | reverse complement strand
GGCATCAAACCTAGTTTCAGCAAGTTTGCGGATAGCACCTTCCTCCCCGAATATATTGGCAAAATGACTCATCGATGTGGATATTCTCATAATATCTTTCCTCTCTTTCTAAATAGAATTGTCCTTTGATAGATGCTGCTGCGAATGACAAGAAAAAAGCTATGAGATACTAAATATTCATATGCATCTCATAGCTATTATATCAGAAATTATACCAATGTTAATCCTGTTTATATGTATATTCATATTTATATTACCGTTATTATTTTTATATTTTCTTTTTAAGGTGTAAATTCACCCCAAATACCTTAACTTTCTTTGATAAATTATTTATTATTCATCGGCGAAGCCAGTATACGCGCTGAAAAAACAAGGATTTATGTACCTGATATATTAAAACATAAAGTCAGTTTAGTTCCTTTCCCGACTTCTGAAATGATAGAAAATGAATCCGAGCACCTCTTAATATTGGAAAAGCCTCTCCCGGCCCCAAAGCCTTGACTTAAAACATAATCCGAAGCTGTTGAATATCCATCTCTGAGTGCAAGTTCCACATCCGCTATCCCAGGGCCGCAATCCTCAGCAACAACAATGACCTTATCATTATATACTTCCAATTTAATGCTGCCTCCGCAGGAATATATAACCATATTCATTTCTGCCTCATAGCAGGCAATGCTTACTCTTTTAATAAAATCCGAATCTATCCCTAACTTTTTTAATATCCTCTTTATTTTTACGGATGCTTCCCCGGCGTGTTCAAGATTCCCAGCAGTTACGGGAAAGCATTCCTCATACAATAGTTTACATTCGCTTTTCAATTTCATAACCTCGTTACAGGAGGAAGCCCTGCATTGTACAGCTTCCCGCATGCTTCATACATGATCAGATCTGTTCCCAAGAGGCAAATGTCCTTTCCGTGAGCCAGATCAATAATACCTTTATCAGGGGTTCTGCCTCTTACAAATATTATTAAAGGAATATCGCTTATCTCTGCTGTGCGAATAACCTGATGACTGTTCAGCCCGGTTAGGAGCGCCATTCTTCCGCGGGCAAATGTAAGTACATCGCTTAACATGTCTGAGCCAAACGCACATTCTATATCAAAATCCATCATCTCTTCTCCGGCGAGCACTCTGGCGTTTAATATTTTACATACATCTTTTATTTTCAATGTATTACCTCCTTTCAGCAGATTTGATATTTAATAGTAAAATACTTTTAAATAAATACTACTCCTGTTGTTGACACAGTTCAATAACTATTAGTGGTAAAAATTAGATTGTACACATAAAACAAGCCGAAAGAAACAAGGGCTTCAGTTAAATCGCTGAAGCCCTTGCTGTGGTGCCGGAGACCGGAATCGAACCGGTACGGTTTTCTTCAAACCGCAGGATTTTAAGTCCTGTGCGTCTGCCAGTTCCGCCACTCCGGCGTATTTATTTATTATTATTATGCGCTGCCTGCGGTCAATATAATCTAAATTGAATAAAATGGAGGCGGCACCCAGATTTGAACTGGGGATAAAGGATTTGCAGTCCTCTGCCTTACCACTTGGCTATGCCGCCTTAACTGGAGCGGAAGACGGGATTCGAACCCGCGACATTCGCCTTGGCAAGGCGACGCTCTACCACTGAGCCACTCCCGCTCATTTAATGTTTGGAAATATGAAATTGGATGTTAGGCTTTGAATTTGGTGCCTCGAGGCGGAATCGAACCACCGACACGTAGATTTTCAGTCTACTGCTCTACCAACTGAGCTATCGAGGCAAACCAATTGGCGACCCGGAACGGGCTCGAACCGTCGACCTCCAGCGTGACAGGCTGGCATTCTAACCAACTGAACTACCGGGCCGTATTGGTGGGAGCAATTGGACTTGAACCAATGACCCCCTGCTTGTAAGGCAGGTGCTCTCCCAGCTGAGCTATACTCCCTGAATCTGTCACTAATTTCAGCGACAAATAAGATTATAAAGCATGATATTTAAAATGTCAACTACTTTGTTTTTTCTTCTTTTCTTTTTTTCCTTCTGAAAGCCAATTCCTTAAAAATGTCTTCCAGTTCCACACCCTGTTCAACCAATAATACTATCAGATGATATATTAAATCTGACACTTCATAGGTAACTTCACTTTTGGAGCGGTTCTTGGCGGCTATAATAACTTCTGCAGATTCCTCACCGACCTTTTTCAGAATTTTATCCAGGCCCTTCTCGAAAAGATAATTGGTATAGGAACCTTCTACAGGGTTTTCCTTACGGCCGATAATAACATCATATAAGTCAAAAAGCACAGCAGCATGGCTTTCAGCCGTATTTTCTTCAGCCGCACAGCATACTTTATCATTGGTCTTGGGATCTGCCTCATCTTCTGTTTCTATCATATCATATTTTCCATCCAGTCGGTTAAAAAAACATGAGTAATGCCCTGTGTGGCATGCCGAATCTGTTTGCTTAACCTTGATAAGCATACTGTCCTTGTCACAGTCAAAGTAGATTTCCTGTATTTTCTGTATATGCCCGGAGGTTTCTCCTTTCATCCACAGTCTTTGACGGCTTCGGCTGTAAAAATGGGTATTGCCGGTTTCCAGGCTCTTCTTAATGGATTCTTTGTTCATATAGGCCAGCATCAATACTTTTCCGGAATCCGAATCCTGTATGATTGCCGGAACAAGCCCTTTATCATCAAATTTAACCTGACTGATCAGCTTTGTAAAATCGTTTGCATTACTCTTGCCCATTGTTATTTCTCCATTCTTACCGGTATTCCCTGGCTCTGTAAATAGGTTTTAACTTCCCTGACAGTGAGTTCCCCAAAGTGGAACAAGGATGCTGCCAAAAGCGCACTGGCTCCGCCTTCTTTAACTGCCTCTGCAAAATGCTCCGGTTTCCCTGCCCCTCCGGAAGCGGTAACAGGAATGTTTACCTTTTCTGATACCGCCCTGGTCAGAGAAATATCATACCCGTTTTTCGTACCGTCGGCATCCATGCTGGTTAAAAGGATTTCGCCGGCTCCCAAAAGCTCCGCTTCCCTTGCCCATTCCACCGCATCCCGGTTTGCCCTGGTGTTTCCGCTGTTCCAATAAGTATCGAAACCGCCATCATCCCGCCGTTTTGCATCAATTGCAACCACAATTCTCCGGCTACCGAAGCGCTGCGCCGCTTCTGCTATAAGTTCAGGCCTTCTGAGGGCTGCAGAGTTGATTGACACCTTGCTTGCACCCGCATTTAAGACTGCATCAATATCCTTTAGGTTTCTTATGCCTCCGCCTACGCTGAAGGGAATATCAAGCCGCCTGGCTATTTGTTCCACCAAGTCCAGCAGGATTCCCCTGTTTTCCCTGGTTGCTGAAATATCCAAAAAGGCCAGTTCATCCGCACCAGACCTGTTATATGCTTCTGCAATCTCCACGGGATCCCCCGCGTCCCTTATATTAACAAAATTAACTCCTTTCACTACTCTTCCGTCCTGTATATCCATGCAGGGTATTATTCTTATCTCTCGCATATCAGTTTCCTCCTATCCTTAGCGCATCTGAGAGAGTAAGAGCTCCTGTGTATAGTGCCTTGCCCACAATAACTCCCGCTGCTCCGATTTCTTTCATGCCCTCTATATCTTCCAGCCGGCTGATGCCGCCTGAGGCAATTATATTAAGCCCGGTCTTTTCTATCATATCCTTAGTTTCTTTCCTGTTAGGCCCCTTAAGCATTCCGTCCCTGGCTATGTCTGTATAGATGACTGTGTCTATTCCTATTTCCTTCATCTGTCTGCCCAGCTCTAAAGCAGATATATCCGTTTCCCTTGTCCAGCCCCTGGTGGAGGCCATTCCCTTCCTGGCATCAATACCGACAACAATCCGGCTGCCGTAACGCTTTACTGCTCCCTCAATCAACTCTCTGTTTTCCACTGCGGCCGTTCCCAGTATAACCCTCTGAACTCCGTATTCATCCAAAAGACGCTGTATCCTGTCCATGCTGCGGATGCCCCCTCCAAGTTGAATGGGAATGGAAACAGCTTTTACTATGTTTTTTATAATTCCCTCATTGACAGAGCGGCCTTCGAAGGCGCCGTTAAGGTCAACCACATGGAGATACTGAGCTCCCTGGGACTCCCAATTCAATGCCGTTTCCACCGGGTCATCCCCGTATACGGTCACTTCGTCTGCTCTGCCCTGCAAAAGCCGGACACATTCGCCATCCTTAATGTCTATAGCAGGATATATAATCATCTTCTGTCTTCTCATCCTTCCGTAAGCAGCTTGCTATGTTTTTTATTTCAATCAATCCGGCCTTTTGTAGAAGGGGTGCCGCCCCACCTTGGATCCTTTCCCGCTGCCTGCCGCAAGCTTCTGCCCAGGGCTTTGAAAGCAGCTTCGATCATATGATGGGTATTTCTCCCGTACAATACTCGTACATGAAGGGTAATTCCCCCGTGTATGGAGAGTGCCCTGAAGAACTCCTCCAAAAGCTGAGTATCGAAATCGCCGGCCATAGGAGCAAGGGCAGGAAACTCCATATGCAGGTAGGGACGCCCGCTGATGTCCAGATTAACCACAGCCAGAGATTCATCCATGGGTACGAAAGCAGTCCCGAAACGCTGTATATCCTTCTTATCACCCAAGGCTTTATTGAAGGCCTGGCCCAGCACAATGCCTGTATCTTCAACGGTATGATGCCCGTCAACTTCCAGATCACCCTCTGCCTCGACCTTAAGGTCAAACCCTCCGTGGGCGGTCAGCAGGGTCAGCATATGATCAAAAAAACCGATACCCGTATTACAGTCTGCAATGCCTTTTCCGTTCAGATTAAGGGTAACAGAAACCTTTGTTTCTGTAGTTGCCCTTTCCGCTTTACCTATCCGTTCCATTACCTTTCCTCCATATCCGTCAGAATCTCTGCCAGGCTGTGGAGAATAAACTTATTATCCTCAAGCCTGCCTATAGTAATTCGCAGATGATTATTAAGCACCTCGCTGCCTTCAAAAAGCCTGACCAGAATTCCTTTCTCCAGAAGCCCTTCATACACTGCCCTGCCGTCTTTGACTTTTACCAGAATGAAATTGGCATGAGAAGGATAGGGTTTAACTCCCCTGAGGCCGTCCAGGGCCTGATACAGCCATACACGGGCTTCAATAATCTCAGCCGTTCTTTTCTTGAAAATCTCAGAATGCTCCAATATAAGTTCCGCTGCCCTCTGAGAAAAGCTGTTGCAGTTATAAGGAGGCTTGACCTTGTAAATCTCAGCTGCAAGATCCTTGCTGCACACCAGATACCCTACTCTTAAACCCGCCATGCCCATCGCCTTGGAAAAGGTGCGAAGCACTGCCACATTAGGATAGTCATTTATATAAGGAACCATAGACTCTCCGTAAAATTCATAATAAGCCTCATCAACCACCACAATTCCGTCAAAGTTTTCTGCTATCCTGCAGATATCAGAAACCGGCAGTACGGAACCTGTCGGGTTGTTCGGGGTGCATATATGCAATATTTTTGGGTTATAGATCCGGGCAGCCAGCTCTATTTCTTCAGCCTGATACTGAAACTCATTATCCAGGTAATAGTCCACAGGAACGGCACCTGCCAGACGCGCGTAATAGGAGACCATTCCAAAGCCGGGGCAGGGGCAGAGCACCTTATCCCTGGGTGAGGCAAATGCCGTAGTAATAATATGCAGAAGCTCGTCCGATCCGTTTCCGATAAGGATATTATCCCTGTCCACATTAAGGTGTTTTGTCAGGGCATCCCGAAGGGAATCCGCATCCGAATCCGGATACCGATGGAAATCATTGCTGTTTAAAAGTTCTGAAGCCAGCTGAGCCCTGATTTCAAGGCGAATGGGATAGGGGCTTTCATTGGAATCCAGCTTAAGCTTGCAGTCTTTAGGCCCTGTCTTATATGGTTTTAAACCTCTCAGATCATTGCGCAAATACTGTTTCATAGCAAAACCTCTATTCTAAAACCATACTTACTGCCTTCAGCGTATGTTTAATTTGAATATTTTCTTTTCATCTACTTTTCTGCTTGTTCCCCAAACCTTATTTCCACAGAGCTGGCATGGGCCGGAAGCCCTTCCATTCTCGCAAATTCAGCCACTTCCTTATAAATTCGGCTCAGCGCCTGTTTATTGTAAGAAATAATGCTGGACTTTTTAACAAAGTCCCCCGTCTCAAGCGGGGAGAAGAACCTGGCAGTACCGCCGGTGGGAAGCACATGATTGGGGCCTGCCATATAATCTCCCACCGGTTCAGGAGTATAATGCCCAAGGAAGATGGCTCCGGCATTTCTGATATCGGCCAGCTTTTCTGCAGGATTCACTATGCTAAGTTCAAGGTGCTCTGGAGCTATGGCATTTGAGATCTTAACCGCCTCATCAATGGAATCTACCAGTATGCATGCCCCATAGTTTTGCAGGGATTCGCAGATAGTGTTTTTCAATGGTTGTTTCTCCATCTGCCGCTTCAGTTCCTGCATGACACCGTCAATTATTTTCTCAGAATCGGTGACTAACATAGCTGAAGCCATAGGATCATGTTCCGCCTGAGACATTAAATCCGCCGCTATGTAAGACGGCTGAGCAGAATTATCTGCAATTATAAGTATCTCGCTTGGCCCTGCAATCATGTCTATGTCCACGCTTCCGTATACCTCTTTTTTTGCAAGGGCCACATAGATATTACCGGGGCCTACTATCTTATCCACCTTAGGTACGGTCTGGGTGCCGTAGGCTAGGGCAGCAATGGCCTGTGCCCCGCCAATGCGGTATATTCTTGTTACTCCTGCAACCTTTGCAGCTGCAAGTATGGAAAGAGCCGGTTTCCCGTTTTTCCCCGGAGGAGTAACCATGATGATTTCATTTACGCCGGCCGCCTGAGCAGGAATTACATTCATCAAAACTGATGAAGGGTATGCCGCTTTGCCTCCCGGCACATATACTCCGACTCTTTCCATGGGCGTTACCTTCCTGCCCAGCACTATGCCAGGTTCATCAAAGGAAATCCAGCTTTCCTGCCTTTGCTTCTCATGAAATTTTCGGATGCGCCGGGCTGCCTTCTCCAGAATAGCCAGAAAACCCGGATCAGTTTTCTTTAAAGATTCATACGCTTCCTGAATCTCATCCACAGTTACCTGCAAATCTGCAGATCCCGAAAACTTTACCCCGTCAAATTTTTCTGTATAGTAAAGCAGGGCGTCATCCCCGTCTTCCCTTACTTTTTTCAAAATGGAAAGGACTGTCTGACTCTCCTCAAAAGCTTCCGGCTGAAAACGTTTTTTCAGACTGTGCATAATCCATTCAGTATCTTTCCCTCTGCCGTCTATTCTGCGAATCATGATCTCTCTCCCTTCAACAGCTCCCTTAAGCCTTCGATTATTCTCCCGATTTCATCATTCTTGGTTTTAAGACTTACCTGATTGACCACCAGTCTGGCAGACACGGGGCAGATCTCTTCCAGCACCACCAGCCCGTTTTCCGCCAGGGTTCTGCCGCTTTCCACAATATCCACGATGACATCGGCCAGGCCGGTTAAGGGGCCCAGTTCCACTGATCCGTTCAGCTTAATTATTTCTACTGCCTCCCATTTTCCGGAGAAATAATTTTTGGTAATGTTGGGATATTTGGTGGCCACCCGAAGGCGGGAATTGGTAATTCCCGAGTTTTTTCTTTCCGGAAAACCTGCCACAGCCAGTCTGCATCGCCCCAGGTTCAAATCCAGCATTTCATAAAGCTGGCGTCCTTCTTCCAGAAGAGTATCTTTACCCGCAATACCCATGTCTGCTGTTCCGTATTCCACATAGGCCGGTACATCGCTGGGTTTTACCAGTATAAAGCGTATGGCACCGTCATTTGTTGTGAATATAAGTTTCCTGGACTCTTCTCTTACCTCCCGACAGTCGATTCCCAGCCGTTCCAGCAGGTCAAGAGTCTGATCCGCCAGGCGTCCCTTAGGCAAAGCTATTGTCACCAAATTAACCACTCTCCCAGCAATTACTTAGATTAATCCCGCTCTTCAAGCAGGCCTTCTTTTAAGATCAGCATTTTTTTAATACCCTTTTCTCTTGCATATTCCCCGGCTGTTTTTCCGTCCTCTGCCGGAAGATATGCCTCTACCCGATATCCTTCAGCTCTCAGGTTTTTCATCATTTCATAGCCGTCCGGCTCAGTCTTTGGATCGTATACAAAGAGTACGTCTGTAACCGGCAGTGTTTCAAGTCCTTTCTGCCTTTCAAGAGCTACCAGAATACGTTTGGTTTCCAGGGCAAAACCGGTAGCCGGTATGTCAACCCCGAATTCGGAAACCAGAGTGTCGTATCTACCGCCTCCGCAAATGGGATAGCCCATATCCCTGGTCATGCCGCGGAATATCATGCCTGTATAATAATTCAGGCTGTGAACCATGCCCAGATCAATGGCTATATAGTTGCTTAAACCAAAACTCTTTAACAGCTTATATACCTGATCTATATTATCAAGGGCTTTTTGACAGCGCTCTTTATTAGTCAGAGCTTTGGCTGTTTCAAGTACCTCTTCTCCCCCGAACAACATGGGAATTTTAAGCAAATTGTATTTTATATCATCCGGTATGTTAAGCTCTTTCAGCTGCATTTCCAGGGCCAGACTGTTCTTCTGATGGGTAAGCTGGCGCAGATTTTCAGATTCTTCCCTGCTTAATCCCGCTTCTTCAATAAGGCCTTTGAAAAACTCCACCTGTCCGATATCAATCTGAAACTCAGACAGCCCCAGGCTCAGCAGCGACTCCACAGCCAGGGCGATTACTTCCGCATCAGCTTCCGGTTTTCGGGATCCGATCAATTCGATGCCCGCCTGATCAATTTCCTTCTGCCTCTGATCCCTTCCCTCATATCTGTATACGCTTCCGATATAGAACAAACGCAGGGGCAGAGGCAGGTTCTTCATTTTTGTTGCTGCAATCCGGGCAATAGGCATGGTAATGTCCGGTCTGAGCACCGTAATCCGGCTTCCCACCTCAAAGAATTTATACATTTGCTCTTGCTCGATATATGCTGTTTCCCCTTCAAAAAGATCCAGATATTCAAACAGCGGGGTGTCAATTTCATCATATCCATGGAGATTAAAAGCTCTGCGCAGCTTTTCCTCTATTCTTCTCTTGTTATAGCATTCGTCCGGCAGGGTATCCTGTACCCCTTCAGGAACCTGCAGCATCCATTTGCTTATTGGTTTTGCCAATCTGTTTCACCGCTTTACTAGTTTATCGTTTTAGCACGCTAAATTATTTACAGTATAAACCATACTTATATAGATGTCAATTATTATTTCAACATATTATCTTAAAATAATAAGGGCTTGGTTGCCTTTATGGAAGCCTGATGTTACAATACAATCCGAAATGTTTATATGGAATAAGAATAAAAACGAAAAAGGTGAATTATTTGCTGGATTATCATTTACATTCCACATACTCCCCTGACGGGGAAATGACCATGGATGAAGCCTGCAACCGGGCTATAGAAGCAGGTTTAAAGGAAATAGCCATTACAGACCATATGGACATAGATCTTCCTGATAATAAAGCAGCTTTTCAAATAGAGGATTTGGATCAATACTTCAATGATCTGATCAGCACAAAAAACCGATTTCAAGATAAGCTGAAGGTAAAAGCAGGAATTGAATTCGGACTGCAGGACTGGACTTTGCAGGAGGCAAGCCGCATTATTAATGCTTATTCCTGGGATTTTGTCATTGCTTCCGTACATCTGGTTAATGGAGAAGACCCCTACTACAGATACTATTTCAACAGCCGGGACAAAATAAAGAGTTATACGGATTACTATGAGACCATACTAATGCTTCTTAAGGATTATAACGACTTTAATGTGCTTGGACACTTAGATTATCTGCGCAGGTATTCCCCATATGAATATAGTTTAGAGGATCATCTTATAGGTAAAGAAATAATAGAAGAGATTCTGATAATGCTCGTTCAGAAAGGAAAGGGCCTGGAAGTAAACACCGCCGGTTTTAAGCACTATTCCGGCCAGCCCCATCCTCATCCGGATATTTTAAAATGGTTCCGGGAACTTGGCGGAGAAATTATAACCATTGGATCTGATGCACATTCTGTCAACTATGTGGGATATGAAACCGCCCGTGCATTGGAATGCCTCCGGTATGCGGGATTTAGTTATGTAACAAGCTTTACAGAGATGAAACCGGTCTTTATAAAGATTTAATCCGTTTCAACCGGCCCGGACCGCGTAAAAAAAAGACCTTAGGCAGAATCACGCCCAAGGTCTTTTTTTCTGATTTAATTTCCCAATACTTTTAAAGCTTTTTCCACAACATTTTCTACTGTAAACCCAAATTCTCTAAACAGGATATCAGCCGGTGCAGAAGCTCCAAAGTCATCCCTTGAAATAACTTCTCCGTCCAGGCCCACATATTTGTGCCATCCAAAGGAAGATCCGGCTTCTACAGCCACCCGGGCCCTTACGTTTTTGGGCAGTACGCTTTCCTTATATTCTTCAGACTGCTCTTCGAAAATCTCCCAGGAAGGCATGCTTACTACCCGTGCATCAATGCCTTTTTCCTTTAATGCTTTTTTGGCCTCTGCTATGAGCTGAACCTCGGAACCTGTAGCCATAAGGATAATATCCGGTGTTTCCTTTTCAGAATCCGAAAGGATGTAAGCGCCTTTAAGTGCATCAGGGCCTGTTCCTTCGAGGAGAGGCAGGTTCTGTCTTGTCAGAACCAAAGCTGTCGGACCGTCTGTGCGCTTCAGGGCAGCCAGATATGCAGCGGCGGTTTCCCTGGAGTCTGCCGGACGGATTACTGTAAAGTTGGGAATGCTTCTTGTAGCCGCCAGCTGTTCGATGGGCTGATGGGTAGGACCGTCTTCGCCCACGCCTATGCTGTCGTGTGTCAAAATGTAAAGTACCGGCTGTTTCATTAAGGCCGATAATCTCATGGCGCCCTTCATATAATCGGAGAATACAAAGAAAGTAGCCACATAAGGCCTTAAGCCCCCGTGAACGGACATACCGTTGGCTATGGCAGCCATAGCATGTTCACGAACGCCGAAATGTATATTAGCACCGGAATAGTCATTTGCATTAAAATCTGCCTTGCCTTTCATGACCGTCTTATTGGAAGGTGCCAGGTCTGCAGAACCTCCGATCAGATTGGGCAGATATTTTGTCAGCCTGTTAAGCACTTCACCAGAAGAATTGCGTGTTGCAGTGCTTCCCTCAAAATGCCAGAAGGATTCATCATTGATAAGATCCACCTTAAGTTCAGGGTCATGCCATTCCTTCCATTCAGCTGCCAGCTCGGGATATTCATTTTCATAGGATTCCCAGAGGGCTTTCCATTCTTCTTCATGTTTTTTGCCCTTCTCAACAAAGTTCTTCATATGCTCCCTGACTTCTTCAGGTACATAGAATTCCTCTTCCGTGTTATAATTCAGGAATTTCTTGGCTTCAAGCAGGTTATCTGCACCCAGCGGTTCACCGTGGGCAGAAGCTTTGCCCTGCTTTGCGGGAGAGCCGTATCCGATTTCCGTTATAATCTCAATCAAGGTAGGTTTTCCTGTTTCTTTCTTTGCTTCCAGAATTGCAGCTTCAATGGCATCAATATCGTTTCCGTCTTCTACTTTAAGTACCTGCCAGCCATAAGCTTCAAAGCGTTTTCCTACATTTTCAGTAAATGCGAGATCCGTGCTTCCTTCAATGGTTATTGAGTTGGAGTCATAAAGTACTATGAGCTTGCCCAGTTTAAGGGTACCTGCAAGTGAAGCGGCTTCGCTGGAGATGCCTTCCATCAGGCAGCCGT
>JAAZHD010000262.1 GCA_012510895.1 Clostridiales bacterium | reverse complement strand
CAAAACGGAGTTTTATGAAACCTTGGAAAACATCCGCAAGCTAAAGCTCCAGCCACAGCTGGAATAACAACCTTTTTCGTACCTTGACAAGTTCAAAACGTCGATTACTGTTTCTACGGGAGAAGTCTGCCTTTTTTAGGGGAAAGATCATCAGTTTTTTCGAGATTTTGAACTTTAGTGTGGTATTAGTGATAAAATTATTTTTATATCACCGTGAATAATTCAGGATAAGGATTAAATCGGAAGGGGAATATTAATGGAACAAATCAATCGGGATACAATATCCAGAAAAAAGAAAAGAAAACTGCCAAAAGAAGACGGCGCTTTGTTTGTTATGGCACTACCTGCAGTTATATACTTAATTATATTCTGCTATTTGCCTATGGCAGGGTTGGTAATGGCATTTCAGGAATTGAATGTTTCAAAAGGTATTTTCGGAAGTAAATTTATCGGTTTTAAAAATTTTCAATTCCTATTTGCAACAACAGATGCATGGGTAATTACCCGGAATACAGTGCTTTATAACATAGTGTTTATTATTGTTAATTTGTTTTGTGCTGTTACATTAGCTCTGATGCTGAGTTCACTTCGCACTAAAGGATATGCCAAAACAGTTCAGACAATTTATATGATGCCTTATTTTCTGTCATATGCAGTAGTTGCTATTATTGTCAATGCTTTTCTGCATAGAGATAACGGCCTTGTAAATTCCATTCTGAGGCTGATGGGAGAAACAGGTAAAACCAACTGGTATCACCAGACAAGTTTATGGCCTCCGCTTTTAGTCTTTGTGAATGCCTGGAAGGGTGTTGGTTATCAGACGGTGCTTTATCTTGCTGTTATATCCGGCATTTCGCATGAGTATTATGAGGCAGCAGTTCTTGACGGAGCAACTAAATTCCAGCAGGCACTTTACATTACAATACCGCATCTGCGCTTTATAATAGGTATTTCCCTCATATTAAGCATAGGTTCCATTTTCAGGGGCGACTTTGGTCTCTTTTACCAGGTGCCCATGAACTCCGGAAGAATCTATTCAGTGACTGATGTTATAGATACCTATATATACCGTTCGCTTATACATTTAAGTAATGTGGGCATGTCAACAGCAGCCGGACTGTATCAGTCGGTAGTCGGGTTTATATTGATACTGGTTGCCAATAAGATTGTAACCAAGGTTGACCCGGACAGCGCCATGTTTTAATCAAACCAAGAAAGGGTGTATTTTGTGGCCAGAAAAAAGAGCAGTATAAACGAGCTGACCCAAATATCCAAGGGCTGGAATGCCTTATTTGTCGTAATATTATTCCTTGTAGCACTATTGGTAATTATTCCAATGCTATTGGTAATTGTTATTTCTTTCTCCAGTGAAATGAGTATAGCAGATAAAGGATACAGTTTTTTTCCCAATGAATGGACATTGGAAGGATATCAGTATCTGCTGAAAACCGGAGATCAGCTCTGGGCTTCATATAAAATAACAATTATTCATAGTACATTAGGCACACTTATTAGTCTGTCCGTAATGTCTTTGTATGCATATGTTATTGCCCAGAAGAGCTTTAGATACAAAAACCACTTTACCTGGTTTCTGTTCTTTACCATGCTGTTTGGAGGCGGCTTGGTACCAAGTTATATCCTGAATGTGCGCTACCTGCGCATAGATGACAGCTTATGGATATTCCTGTTGCCGGGCATGGTAAATGCATACTATACCATTATTCTTCGGACCTTTATAAACACCACTATACCGGATTCTCTGTTTGAAGCAGCACGTATAGATGGCGCAGGGCATTTCAGGGTCTTTACAACCATAGTAATGCCCTTGTATAAAGCAGGTATTGCTACAGTTGGTCTGTTTAACATGGTATCCCGTTGGAATAACTGGTTTACAGGTATGCTTTATATACGAAATCCTGATTTAGTACCCTTGCAGACTTTGTTGACCAAGCTGCAGAATAATATTGATTTTCTCAAAGCCAATGCGGAAATTGCCAATACGCCTGACGGTATGGCGCTGCTAAGGGCCCTGCCGGATGAAAACATGCGTATGGCCAGCACTATAGCAGTAATACTTCCTATACTGTTTGCTTATCCCTTTTTCCAGCGTTACTTTGTACAGGGGCTTACAGTAGGAAGCGTAAAAGGCTGATGTTTGATTCTGATCTCCTGTTATATCTGGCAGGAGTTGGAATAAAAAAAATAAAAAGGAGAGAAGATTAATTATGAAAAAGCAGAGATTAACCAGAACAATTGTATTTCTGCTGGTTTTGGTAATGGTATTTGCCATGACGGCTTGCGGCGGTACCGATACCCCGTCTGAAGATCCTACTGATCAGCCGACAAAAGAGCCGACAGAACAGGATAAAACGGTTGAAGAAGAACAAGAGGAAGAAGAACTGGAATTTGTTACCCTCGACTGGTATCTTGACTTTGGTGAGGCTCAGGACGGCGAGATGGTAAATGAAGCGGTTAATGAATATCTGAAGGAAAAGGTCAATGCACATGTTAATATAACATGGTGGTCTTCTAAAGATTTCACAACCAATATACCTACAATGATCAGCTCCGGACAGGATCTGGGTATGCTTTGCTACGGCAGGGTACCTTATGTTATAAATGCAACCCGCGGAGCATACTATCCGATTGATGACCTGCTTGACAAATATGCTCCGGACACCAAGGCTCTTTTCCCGGAAGACGTTTGGGAAAGTATGAAGGTTGATGGCAAGATCTACGGCATACCGGCCTTCAAGGATAACGCCTATATCATGAACTTCATTTACAATGCTGATATGGCAGATGCCCTTGGCCTTGATATGTCACAGGTTAAGTTTACTGACTGGCGTCAGATTGAACCCTTCCTGATGGAAGTAGCACAGAAACGGTCTGAAATGTTCCCCGAATACGATCAGTATCCCGTGGCAGGGAACAATGGTAGAGAAATGCCTTACAACTTCCAGGTGGAAACATTTGGCGTAGACTTAACTGCAGTAGCAAACATTGCACCCTTTAACAATGTGGCTGCATATGATGCCGATACAATCTTCAACCTCTATGAAACAGATGAGTATCGCGAATATGCAAGAAGTCGTCAGCGCATGGTAGAAAACAACATTTTCGCTTATGATTACACCGGCAAGTCCGAATGGAACTACACAGGCGGAATATTCTGCTGGGCAGGCTGGGGCTATACCTTTATGAATCCTCATCATTATGGTGAAAACTTTACCACCAAGATGATTATGTCCGATGCACTCTGGACCACAACCGAAATGTACACCGGATCAGGAATGGCTATTTCCGCCAACTGCAAACATCCGGAGCGTGCCATGATGATTCTGAACTTAATCAATACCGATCCGGAATTTGCTACATTGATGCGTTTTGGTATTGAAGACGTTCACTACACATATGATGAAGAAGGCAAGATGACATTTGAAGGCACCCGTAACGAAGATCCGGGCAACAGAGGTTTCTACCACTGGTACGGTGCTCCTCTGGGCAACCTGACCATTGTTAATGCACCGGAAAGTCTTGTAGGTCCTGACCGCGTTATGATGAAAGAGATTGAGAGAATTAACAGAGAAGCTGTCAGATCCACTCACTTTGGTTTTACTTTGGATGCTTCTCCAATCACCAATGAAATTGCTGCTACTTCAAACGTAGTTGCTGAATATCAGGTTGATATTCGTGCCGGACGCTTTGAATCCCAGGAAGAAGTTGACACAATACTGGATGAATTCATCGCAAAGCTGAAGGCAAACGGCTCTGACAAAATTGTAGCTGAAGTTCAGAGACAAGTCGATGAATGGAAAGCTAACAGATAAAAATTTGGTATATCATAAACAAGATTAATCAAAACCGCTCGCTTCGCATTGACGAAGCGGGCGTTCTTTTATGCTATATACTTATAAAAAGGGGTGGTAATCAAATGTCAATTTTGTCATTTATCGATTATGAAATGCCTTCTGCATCTTTAGGCAGGCTGAATCCGCTTCCCGATCTCAGAAAGACAGCCGATAAGCATGCATCAATACCCATTGATGAAGAAACAGTCACACCTGAGGAAGCCAGGTATATGGGCTGGTGCAGAGTAAATGGCATATTGCCTTATTTGCTCCAGGATAACTATAATAGGATAAAAAGACCCAGGAAATGGAAGGCTGCCGTTCTTGAAAATGATTATCTTCGTGCAACCTTTTTACCTGAACTGGGGGGGCGGCTCTGGTCCTTAATCGACAAAACTACCGGTAAGGAATTACTGCACCGGAATCCCGTATTTCAGCCTTGTAATCTGGCTCTGCGAAATGCCTGGATTTCAGGCGGGGTTGAATGGAATATTGGTATAATCGGTCATTCACCGTTTACTGTAGATTCAATGTTTACAGAAGAACTGACTCTTGAAGACGGAACTCCTGTCTTGCGTATGTATGAGTATGAACGTGTACGCGGTCTGGTATTCCGGATTGAGGCAATGCTGACTGATGATTCAAGATACCTTTATGTACGGGTCCGGATTGATAACAGTACCGAAAAGGATACGGCTGTTTACTGGTGGAGCAATATTGCAATAGATGAAAGAGAAAATGTCAGAGTAATAGTTCCTTCTGACAAATCTTACCGCTGGGGTTATGGCGGAAATCTTAGAAAAATTTCGATTCCTTATGTGACAGTGGAAGCAAGCCAGCTTCGCAGAAACACGGAGCTGACCGGAACCCTGCACTTTGATATCAGCAGAACCAATCAAATACCCCAGGCCATGGACTTTTTCTTCTATATCCCGGATGGACAGAGACGCTGGATATCCGCAGTAAATGATGAAGGGTATGGATTCATACAGACTTCAACGGATAGGCTGCAGGGCCGTAAACTGTTTGTTTGGGGAATGGGAGCAGGCGGACGCAACTGGCAGACCTTCCTGTCTCTGCCCGGACATGCTTATTTTGAAATTCAGGCCGGCCTGGCACGTACACAGCTGGAACATCTCCCAATGAAGGGCGGGGAAGTGATCAGCTGGATGGAGGCTTACGGCCCGATTGCGGCGGACCCTGATCTGGTGCAGGGAAAGGACTGGAATGCTGCAACCGCTGCTGTTGATGGGGCGCTGGAGAAAGCCTGTCCGCGTGAAAAAGTGGAATTGATGCATCAAAAGGCTAAAGAGGAACTGGATCAACGTACTGGCAGACTGAGACGGATCGGTTCAGGCTGGGCTCTTGTGCAGAAAGAGCTGTTGGGCGACTCTTTTAATGACGGAGGGCTTCGCTTCTCAAAACGCAGTTTAGGGCGTCGCGAAGAACCCTGGCTGCAGTTGATCAGAACAGGTGCTTTGCCTTGTCCCGATGTTTTGGAGGAACCCTTAAGCTATCAGATCGGCGAGGAATGGGAACAGCTTCTTGCAGATTCCATTAGGCAAGGAAAAAGCGATCATTGGTACGGACATTATCAATACGGAGTGATATTGGCTTACAGAGGTAAAATGGAAGAAGCGGAAGCAGCTTTTGATAAGTCTATCCGGCTGGCGGCCAGTCCCTGGGCACTGAGGTGCAAGGCTGTTCTCAGGGAAATGGCAGAGGATTTGGAAAGTGCTGCTGAGCTCTATAATCAGGCAGTCAGCATGCTTCCTCAGAGAAATCTGGCCATAGAAGCAGTCAGAACCATGCAAAAGGCTGGGAAATCCCAGGAAGTTATAGATATGTATGAAAAATTGCCCCAAAGAATTAAGAATATAGGCAGGATAAGGGTAACCTTGGTTGAAGCATTGCTGGATATGGGAGATATAAACCGGGCAGAACGTATACTTAACGGCAATATCCAGTTGACAGATGTTCGGGAAGGGGAAGTAAAATTAACCGACCTATGGTTCCGCATGACTGCTATGAAGCGGGCCGCTGAAATCGGATCTGCTGTAGACGATGCTCTGATAGAACAGGTCAAAAAGGAATGCAAACCACCTGCTCACTTGGATTTCCGGATGCGCTGATCTAAGAAAAGCAAAGATTAATAATAAAAGAATGATAATGGGAGCAAGCAATATGAGCATTATACTTTCCGTCGACGGAGGCGGTTCTAAAATTAATGCAATATTATTTGATGATAAATTTCGTCTGCTGGGCGCAGGTAAGAGCGGAGGGGTAAATACAAACAGCACCACCCTGGAAGACTGCCGCAATAATGTAGCGGATTGCCTTAACCAGGTGTTCAGGGAAAGGCCTCCTGCTGCCATTGACAGGCTTTATGCTGTGTTTGTAGGGCCGATTAACGTACTCTTTGAAGAGGTGGAAAAGCTTACAACAGTTAAGGAAAAAATCCGGCTTAATGAAGCCCGGGCGGGGCTCCTGGCAGGAGCGCTTAAAAAGAACGGTATACTCGCAATTGCCGGAACCGGTTCTGATATCTTTTATATCAGGGAAGATCGGGAGAAAAATGAAGTTGTAGGTGCCTGGGGACCTATTCTGGGGGATCAGGGAAGCGGCACCTGGATTGGCCAGAAGGCTCTCAGGGCTGTAGTGGCTGGTATTGAAGGGTGGGGGGAGCCTACCATGATCCGAGAAATTATCCATAGAGAGTGGAAATTGAAAAACGATTGGGACATGGTTAATATTATACACAAATCACCGGCTCCCTTTCGGAAGGCAGCCTCTGTAACTCCCATGGTCGGTGAAGCAGCTGCTGCAAATGATCCGGTAGCTATTAGAATACTAAAAGAAGCAGGTACAATTCTTGCTGTACAGACCGACTGTTTAATCCGCCGCGAGAAAATTCCGGAAGAATATTTAGATGTAGTATGCTGCGGCGGAGCATGGAAATCGCATCCCATTATGTTCGATACCTTTAAGGCGAGGCTGAAGGAAAAATATCCGGCCATCACTGTGGTTAAGCCTTGGTTTGAACATGTGCTGGCAGGTCCGGCACAGGAAATGCTGAACAGGCAGATTCCTGCCGGCCGTGTTAAAAATACGCTCGAGAAATGCTTTCCAGAGTATGTAATAAAGTGGTGATTTTATCATATGAAGAAAGGAGAATGAGAAGAAAGTTATGGATGCTATAGCTGCTTATTTTGATAATTTCAAAAACATCATTGATAAAGTGGTTAAAACTCAGTCAGAAGCACTGCATCAGCGGGCAAGGATAATAAGCGATGCCGTTCTTAAGGGTAACAATATATTTGCCTTTGGCTGCAGTCATGCAGGGCTTTTAGCCTTGGAATTATATTACCGTACAGGCGGCATGGCTCTGGTCAATCCAATTAAGGCTCCCGGATTGAACCTTGATATCGATCCTGCGACTATGACCAGTCAGATAGAGCGTTTATCGGATTACGGAAGGATAATACTTGACAATCAGCCGATTGGGTCCGGTGATGTTCTAATTATTCACTCAGTATCCGGACGTAATACTGTAACAGTGGATATGGCATTACGCGGAAAAGAAATCGGAGCGACAATAATAGCGCTGACCAGCCTGGAAACGGCCAATCAGGTCAAATCCCGTCATCCCAGCGGAAAGAGCCTTCACCATATTGCAGATTTGGTGCTGGATAATTGCGGCTGCCTGGGAGATGCCTCTCTGGAAATTCCAAATGTGCCGGAGAAAGTAGCGCCTACCTGTACAGCAGTAGGAGCTGCAATGCTGAATGCCATGATGGCCCAGGCCGTCGCTTTGATAACTCAAGCGGGAGCCATTGCTCCTGTTTTTGTATCTGCCAATCTGGATCACGGGGACGCCCATAATAAAGCAATGCTTGAAAAATACAAAGACAATATATTCTATATGGGCCATCACAGGAAAAACTCCTAATGAAAGATAGGGAAAACAGAGCAAGAATTAAGGAGGAAATATTCGATGAAACTGATGGAAAGATACTGGAAAGAGATAGATAACCTATATGAAAAGGTTAAATCAACTCAGAAGGAAAATATTATAAAGGCAGGTCAGTTGATAGCAGATGCGGTGGATAAGGGTGCTTGTGTACATATCCATGATTCCGGGCACATAATAGATTCGGAATTAATCTATCGGGGCGGCGGTTTAATTCTCTATAAGAAATTTAAATATAATTTAGTGGTTGAGAATCCTGTACGCAAGAGGGACCGATCTGATATGGATACCTCAATGGAAGGATTAGCAGCCTATGCTCTTAAAGCTTCCGGCGCCAGACCCGGCGATGTATTTATTTTGGGCTCTGTATCGGGGCGTACTTTCAGAGTGGTTGATCTGGCGTATGAAGCCAAAAAATTAGGGATGAAGATTATCGTTGTTACTTCCATGTCCTATGCGACTTCAGTGGACAGTCCTCATTCAAGCGGTAAAAAATTATATGAATTGGCTGATATTGTAATTGATAATTGTGCTCCTGCAGCAGAAGCCATGATGGAAGTGGAAGGGTTGGATGCCAGGCTCTGTGCAGCATCCGGTTTGTCCGCAGCCTTTATTCTGTGGAGTGTGACCACCGTAGTGGTGGAAGAATTATTAAAACGAGGTAAAAAACCAGGAGTTCTTAAAAGCGCCAATTTTCCCGGAGGAACCGAGTACAATAAAACATATGTGGAACCCAGGTACGAAAGAGAAGGGCTGTAAAGACTTGTGTGCCGAAAAATAAGATAAGAATTAACACAACAAATAAGAGGCTGGATAATGGGATCCAGCCTCTTTAACTATATTTTTGATTTCCGAAATTCAAACTCCGTCTGCTACAGCCTCCAACCCTTCAGAAAATGGATTCCTCTGTTGCGCTGGAAATATCGTAATTGATGTTTGAGCCACGGCATGAGATAATGATCGGCTCCAAGCACCCTGCCGGCGCCGGCAAGCATGGCGAAGGAAGCCCAGATATACCACCAGTCATACAACCCGGTGCTCAGCAGAAAGTTTATGTTCATGCCTATGGACAATATCGCCGCCAGGAAGGTAAATATCCCTAATATAAATGCTGCAGCCAAACCCAGCTCTATAATCAGTATCATTCGCTGGAAGAACATATTATTTGGATAAATGACTGTTTCTACAAACCAGGCATACCAATCCGGTGTGTGATCACTGATAAGAGAAATAAGTCCTCCTTCTGCAGTAGCCGCGCTTGTTGCGTCAGCAGCAGTGGCACCGCTTGTACCATTTACACCGCCTAAGACATCGTTCGTCCACCAGCCGCTGTTGACCTTATCAAGACCGGATAAAAGCCATTTATAGCCCAGGTAAATCCGCAAGGGAACAAGCCAGAACCGGAAGCTTCTTTCTTTTACATGGCTGATGACGGATTCTGCAAAGAAATTATATGTTCTGTTGGAATGAAGCAATTCATGAGTAATATAAGACCAGCACAGTTCCAAGCCGCCAATACCAAATAGATAATGCAGATTCACCAGGTGCTTTACAATAATTGCCAGAAAACCCGACATCATTGGAACACCGCTTAACTGGGCCACGCCGTAAGTAGAACCGATGGAAATCATGACTCCGTGAAGTTTAGGGTTAAATGCTTTCTTTTCCTTACCCAGTATATCAGCAGCTATGTTTTCGGCAGCGTTATGTCCTGACTGGAGAGCAGTTTCCACCAAAGGAGGCAGAACTCCTCCCTTTTCATTGGTAAACTGCATATTGTCTCCTACTGCATAAACATAGGGATATTCTACTGTCTGACAGTATTCATTTACAATAATACGGTTTCTTTTGCCCTGACTGACACCCAGTTTATTGACAATGCTGTTGGCTTGAATACCGCCGGCCCATATTAATGTTCTGGTTGGGAACTCTTCACCGCTTTTTATTGAAAATGAATCGGGGGTTACATTTGTAATCGGAGAATTGGTCAAAATTTCTACACCGTGTTTTTCCATGTATCTGACTGACTTCTTTATCAGCTTGTCATTAATGATTGGCAGAATAGTAGGAAGAGCTTCCACCAGCAATAATCTGATCTCATTCCGGTCAATGCCGTATTCCCGGCATAGGGCAGGCATCCATTGTATAAATTCTCCCATCAGTTCAACGCCGGTAAAGCCCCCGCCGCCTACTGCAAAGGTAAGCAGCTCCTTACGCTTTTTCGGGTCTGTCTCAGAGGCAGCTTTGCGAAACATTTCCCGAATATGTTTGTGAATAGTTTTGGCATCTTCAAGGGACCATAAAGTAAATGCATTTTCCTCCATGCCTGGAATTCCGAAATATGCCGGTTCGCTGCCCAGCCCAAAAATCAAATAATCAAAAGGGTACTCTCTTGTTTCCGAGAACAGCTTTTTTTCCTTAAGATCAGCATTAGTTATTTTATCCTGTACAAATTTCACTTTAGTATACTGAAGCACATGTCTTATGGAAACCTGTACGCCGCCGGGTTCGATTCTATGTCCGGCAATCTCGTGCAATTCGGTCAAGATAGTATGATGATCATTCTGGTCGATCAATATTATCTCAACATCATTCCGCTTTTTTAATTTCCGATGCAAGGTTTTAGCTGCTTCCAGCCCGGCATAGCCTGCACCAAGAATTATAATCCTCTCTGGCATGTCAGTTTTTCCTCCTTATTGTTTTAACAAAAGCATATCGATTTAACACTTTCCTGCTATTTTGCCGCTAATTTTAACATAGTTGCATACAAGAATGCAATGGTTAGTTTATGGATTAAAACGTCCTCCTATTTTTCTTCCCTTCATGCACATAATATGATACGATATGACAAGAAAATCGTCTTGTTTATTGTTCATTCAGGGTCGAAAAATGTGTCAAGATCTATCTTAAGGTTTATAAACCTATTATGAGCTTTTGAAACTTTTTTAACAGAGGAAGTTTTATTGATGATACCGAAAATTCCCCTTAAATTCGGTGATGTTTTAGTATATGTTTTTATTCTCATATTAATAGGAGGAAGCTTTGCGGGTTTGCATTACATGGGAAAAGGCTCTCTGAATAATCAGGTTGCTGTGGAGGTTAACGGCACCCTGTGGGGAACCTATGACATCCCGGCAGGCAGCGAAGTTAAAGAACTTCGTATTGAAGATGAAGAAGGGAATTATAATGTGGTAGTCATTACAAGCGAAGGCACATATATTGAGGAAGCCAATTGTCCGGATCAAATTTGTGTCAACTGGGGAAAGATAAACAGACCCGGGCAAACCATTGTATGCCTGCCGCACAGATTGGTAATAAGCATTATTGGAAATCAGGGAGGAGACCCGCCGCTGGACGATATTCCGTCTTAGCATTTGGATGATTTTATGGAGAGAATCGGCAAACTTGTACTAATGGCATTATTGTTATCTGTTGCTCTTGTGCTTCACTACATCGAGAGTTTTTTTCCGCCGCTGGCGCCCGGGGCAAAACTTGGACTGGCTAATATAATAACAATTACATCCTTACATTTGCTTGGTTTTAAGGAATCTATGGCAATTGTATTGATGCGTTCTGTTTTGGGACCGATTCTGGGCGGAAGCCCTACAGGAATACTGTTCAGTCTGGCAGGCGGAACCCTAAGCTGTATCGTCATGTCGTTGCTTTATTATCGTTTTCGTCGGCATTTCAGCCTTCCCGGAATCAGTGTCGCAGGAGCGGTATTTCACAATATAGGCCAGATGCTTATGGCTTCCCTGATTTACGGTTCTATAGGAATCCTGTTTACCTATTTGCCGATTTTAATGCTGGCCTCTGTTTTTACGGGCAACTTTATTGGACTGGCATCAAAATACATCATTAAGTTTTTAAGCAGTAAAGCTGTAAATGCTCGTATAGGCTGAATCTGGGAGGTAATCGGATGATGGGTATATGGAAAAGACATACAGGTATATATAAGGAAATTGCCAAAGTAGATGAATGCATCCGTCTGGCCCTTAAGTCCAATCAGCAGGTATTAGCAAGCGCAGTGAATGATCTCCTGTCGGCAGGAGGGAAGCGGATACGTCCCGCTATGGTTCTTTTATCAGGGGGGTTTGGTATAAATAATAATGAAGAAAAGCTGATACCTTTGGCTGCAGCCATTGAAATAATGCATATGGCTACCCTGGTTCACGATGATATTATAGATCAGTCTGATCTCCGCAGAGGAAGGCCTACTGTAAGAAACCGTTGGGGAAATCAAATAGCAGTATTTACCGGAGATTTTTTGCTTGTAAGGGCATTCTCTCTAATAACCCAAAGTGTTTCCCAGGATCATATGCATGCCCTTGCCAATACGATAAAGGTAATTTGTGAAGGAGAAATAGATCAATTTCAATCCAGATTTAAGAAGACATTCTCAGAACTTCAATATTTAAAGCGCATTGCACGAAAGACGGCTGTGTTATTTGCCTTAAGCTGCCAGGTGGGTGCCATGGAGTCTCAATGTGATGTTGATACTGTGCGAAATCTAAAAAAATTCGGATATAATTTCGGAATGGCTTTTCAAATAACCGACGACCTGTTGGATTTGGGGGGAGATCCTGAACTGGCAGGCAAGCCGTTAGGCAGCGATTTCAGGGAAGGAATATATACGCTGCCTGTAATATATACCATAGCTCATCCTCTTTATAAAGCTCAGATAGAGAAGTTTATAGGGAGGGATGATTTAACGGATTATGATGTTCTGAAAGTGGGCAGACTGGTTAAGGAAAGCGGCAGCCTGGAAAAATCCAGGAATTTAGCACTTCGTTACCTGGAACGCTGCCATGAGAGCCTTCGCCGGCTTCCAGATAAGCCTGAAAAGGATGCTTTGAGAGAGCTTCTGGAAGAGACTATAAGCCGCAAGTACTGATCTGCTGAAAAACGATTTAAAAAATTTACTCTTGATTTGTAAGCAGGAATAGGTTATAATGCTATTCGTAGGTCACATATGACAGTTAACAGAATTAATTTGGGGATATGGCGCAGCTGGCTAGCGCGCTTGACTGGCAGTCAAGAGGTCAGGGGTTCGAATCCCCTTATCTCCACCAATTTGCAAAGTCCGCTAATCGTATGATTAGCGGTTTTATTTTACTGTTTTTTATGATTTGGTTGAAAGAATTCCTGAT
>JAAZHD010000261.1 GCA_012510895.1 Clostridiales bacterium | reverse complement strand
GTATTGCTAAAGGTAAAGATGCAAGAGTCTTCGACCCCAAGGCAGAAGTTACATATGGTGAATTGGCTGCATTAATATGTAACACTGCCCGGGCTATTGAGAGTGAACTGGAATCTGACAGGCAGCCTATAATAGAAGGTAAATTTGAAACTAGAGGAAGCTATGAAATAAAAGACGGTAAGGTAGTATTTGATTTTGAATTAGTAAATCATTATAGTGAGCCAAAACAGCTTCAATTCGGCTCAGGTCAACAGTATGAAGTAGTTATAACCAATGAGAAAGGGGAAGAAGTATACCGTTATTCTGATGATAAATTTTTTACCTTAGCTATTATATATAAAACCATCAAACCGGGTGAATCTCTAAAATGGCAAGATATATGGGATATGACTGATCAAGAAGGAGAAAAATTAACATCGGGAAAATATACAGCCAATATAACGATAATGGTGATGCCGGAAAATAAGGACGAAAAGATTGAAGAAAATCAATTGACAACTGTTATTGACTTTAGCCTAGATAAAATGGAAGAAGAAACATCTCAAGTGCAATATGACCTGAATGAGGAAGGCATCATAAAACCCGAGTTTGCCAGGAAAATAATAGAAGAAACAGCCCATAATACAATGCAAGCAATTAAAGATAAAGACGCGGAAACACTTGCAGAATTTATCCATCCGACCAAAGGCGTCAGATTTACCCCTTATACCTATGTTTCAGTAGAGGATGATGTTGTATTAAACAAAGAAGAGATTAAAGAGTTTTTCAACGACCAAAAGGTCTACTTATGGGGGTCTTATGATGGTATAGGTGATGAAATCAACTTAACTCCAAGCCAATACTATGAGAGATTTATCTACACCGAGGATTTTCTAAATGCTGAAGAAATAGGATACAATGAAGTTTTAAGCAGTGGAAACATGTTGGAAAATCAGTTTGAAGTTTATGATAATGCCATAGTGGTGGAGTATTACTTCCCGGGTTTTAATCCGGATTATGAGGGCATGGATTGGAAAAGTCTCCGTCTGGTGTTTGAACAATATGAGGATAGTTGGAAATTGGTAGGTATCATTCACAATCAATGGACAATATAATATCGAACTCTCTCACCTCTAGTTAGCTTACTAGGGGTGATTTTTAATTAAATACTTTACTCAATTATTACAGTATAGCTCCTTTTCTAATATGATATAATTAGTGTAGGGTAATGTAAGCCTATTTTGGAGGTGCTTGTATGCTCGGGGGCTTGCTGGTTGGTTTGGCTGTGGGCTGGATTTTAGCAATGTTTGGAGCGAACGATCTCCTAATTCAAGGAGTTTTAGAATTGACCGGAAGGGCCATCAGTGACGCAGGATACTATACTATTTTAGCTTTTCTTGGGGCTATCGGCGGTGCAATAAATGACTATAAAAGAAGGTAAATCAGGGGACGGTTCTCTTTTCTAGCTATATAGAGCAGAGAACCGTCAGACTGTGTGAGAAAACAATCCTAAAAATCATCTTTGAAGCATAGTCCCCCGTTTTTTGTTAATTACCCTTGGTTTTTTTTAATAGATTTCGAGAAAAAGGAGAAAAACCAGCCTTATACAAGGGCTGGTTTTCTCCTGACTCTCAACCTTTTTAGTATTTCCTCAACCCCTAGGATGCTTATTACCCGGCGAAGGTTATATGAAAGGCATGACAAAGAGACCTCTGCG